>WTJQ01000588.1:0-3877 GCA_011524785.1 Planctomycetota bacterium
GCGCGCACCCTGCGCGCCCCGGCCCCCTCCAATCCCCCCTCGGCCTCCGGGCCTCGCAGGATCCCCCCCGTCCTACGAACCGTCGACCTCGACACATGTCTCTGAACCTTCGACTCACGAGCCTCACCGCCCTGGCGCTGGCCCTCCTGCCCGCCTGCGACTCCGCAATCACGACCGCGACCGGCGACTCCGGCGGCACCGGGAGCTCCTCCTTCACCGTCCAGTCCGTCTCGGTCACGAGTGGTCAGGTGTGGCAGATCAACCGACCCATCGACGTCACGTTCAGCCAGGACGTGGACTTCACGACGGTTGGGCTGAACACCATCGCGCTCAGCACGCCGAGCGGGCTGTCGGCGACGGGGACGTTCTCGGCCACCTCCGACCCGCGTAAGGTCCGCTTCCAGCCCGCCTGCCCGACCCAGTCGGACAACTCGGACGCTGGACTCGTCCCCGGGGGCACGACCTACACGCTGCACGTCCTCGACACCGACGACAACGGCGTCACGGTGCGGGACACCATGGGGAACGCGGTGAGTCAGGGCGTCTCGGTGTCGTTCACGACCCCGATCTCGAACGACTCGCAGGCGCTCTTCCTGGACACCGTTCCTGGCCCTCCCTCCGTGCGCGTTCGGAACCGCGCCGGCGTCAGCGCCACCGACGTGAACGCCACGTACCTGGAGACGGCCGAAGGCGAACGGTTCTACTTCTACCAGCAGCTCGCGACGCAGCAGGGCGCTCTCATTCCTCCGGGCGGCGTCGAGTACCTGCCGGGGATCAACAAGTACTCCGACGCCGGCACCCGCTGGTCGATCGTGGTGCACTTCAACCAGCCGATCATCGCTTCGTCGGACAACATCACGAGCGAGCTGATCACCCTCGAGTACGAGCCCATCGCCGGCCTCGAGGTCTTCGAGAGCTTCGGCTCCAGCGTCGAGCTCCTCGCGAACTGCACGGAGACGGGCGCTGTGGTCCGCGTGACCCCGCAGGGCGTGGTTCCGCAAGGCCGTCGCATGCGCCTCAACGTCCGCCAGGGCTTCAGCGACATCACCGGCGACAGCCTTCCGAGCGACCTCGTCGGGGCGGCCCGCCTCTCCGTCGACGTGTCGTCGAACGACTTCGATCGCGAGTTCGACGAGATCACCGAGGGCTTCGAGGTCTCGTCCGGCGCGACGGGCTCCCGTGAGGACGGGGTCACGCCCCTGGGCGTCCCGCGCGCGGCCTGGGGCGATGGCAAGCTGGAGGCGAGCTTCGACTTCGGCGGCACGGGTGGCCCCGGTGGGGACTTCGACTGGGTCGTCGGCTTCAGCGGTCCCGAGACCGTCATCCTCGACACGACCAGCAGCCAGATCCTCGGCGGTCCGGACGGCATCCCGACGGTCACCCAGACGGTCATCAACGGCGTCCTGGACGTGGACGACTTCCGCGTCCTCGCGGGCTCCCGGGTGATCGTGATCGGGCCCAACCCGCTGACGGTCCTCGCCAAGGGCGACGTCGAGATCTTCGGCGAGCTCCTGATCAACGGCTCCGACAACCCCGGTGTCGGCACCCTGAACACCACCAACCAGCCCGAGTTCGGCGCCAGCGGCAACGGCGGCGGCGGTCGTGGGGGCACGGGCTCCTTCCTGACCTCGCAGTCGACGCCCAAGGGCGGCGACGGCTTCGGCGCGTTCGCGCAGGCCAACCGCGGCGGCATCGGGGGGGAGACCACCTACAACACGGGTGGCACCAACAACCGGCGCGGTGCTGGCGGTGGCGGTGGCCGCCTCGGCCCCGACGTCTACTTCGACCACGACGACGACCCCAACACCGGGCTGGTGCGTGCCCAGCAACTCATCGGACTCGACGCCGAGAGCGGCCGGGGCGGGGCGCCCAACGGTAAGGGCGCCATCAGCCAGGCCGTGCGCGCCGTTGGCGGCGAGATCGGCGAGGAGCCGTTCCTCGACGAGTCGGACGTCAACAACTTCTTCGGGCAGATGATCACCGTCGACAACACCCTGATCGTGGGTGAGCTCGACGCCGCGCATGCCGGCGCGGGCGGTGGCGGCGGCGGTGACGCCGTCAGCTCGAACTCCTTCCCGCTCATCCCGTTCCAGATCGGTGGGGACGAGAAGGGCTGCGGCGGTGGCGGGGGCGCCGGAGGCGTCCGGATCCTGGCCATCGGGGACATCCACGTCTACGAGGGCGGTCGCATCACCGCCGAGGGCGGTGAAGGGGGCGGTGGTGAGAACACCAACTTCTTCGACCGCGTCGGGGGCGGCTCGGGCGGTGGCTCCGGCGGCCACATGATCTTCTCGCCCGCCGGCAGCGTCATCATCGACGGCCTGCCCGAGGACTCCCTGCCTTGGTACAAGGACTACGAGTTCGGGGCCAACTGGCCGGCCTTCGCCGAGTCGCGCGCGGTCAGCGCCGTCGGCGGTCAGGGTGGCGCCGGCCAGCAGGACTACGGCGGGTCCGGCGCGAACGGCGGCACCTCGTGGCGCTGTGACTGCATCCCCCGAGAGTTCGTCGACGTCGAGCCCCTCGGGTGCCCCGAGGGCGACGGTGGAGTCCTCGACGTTCCTCCCTACCGCTGCATCGGCTGCTTCGCGATCGCGACCACCGGGTTCAACGATCCCATGGGGCCGGTCCTTGCGGCCGGCGGTGACGGCAGCCCCGGCATCATCCAGCTGCACGTCGCGGACCCGGCCAACAACATCCTCCTGCCGGACGTCGTGGCCCAGGCCTCGCAGGCCGGCCGCAAGTACGGTCAGGCGACGTTCACGAACGGTACGGCCACGATCCGGGCGCTGGATCCGACCCAGGGCTTCTCGCCCCCGCCCCTCGGCTGGCTGAACCCGGTCGAGGAGGATGCGCGGATCGCTGAACTCGTTGCCAACGACCCGACCCTCTCGGGCGTCGTGCCGATGGCCGAGAAGATGGTTCCGTTCTTCGGTCGTGAGTCGAAGGCGCAGTCCACCTGGATCCCGCTGGGTCTTGCTCGAGTGAGCCCCACCGGGGACCCGCTCGAGTTCTCCTTCGGGGGCACGGACGCCACGGGCTTCGTGCTGCACGGTGGCCTTGGCGACACCGTCGAGCCCCTGGCACCCATCCTGGGGCCCACGGCCCTGGGCGACGCTCAGGCGGGCACCCTGCCGTTCATCACGGCCGGCGGGACCTCGATCGTCTTCGACGCCACCGGGATGCCCGACGCCTACCGCGTGAACCCGGCCATGCTGCAGCGCTTCTCGGTCGTGCTGGCGAACAGCGACAGCAACCCGTCGCTCTCCCAGACCTACGAGATCGTGTCGGCGAGCTACGACGCGGGCCAGGACCGCCTGACCTGCACGATCGGCATGGGCGACCTCGAGGCGTTCACCGCCACGACCGTCTGGGCCTCCGTGCGTCCGCACTACTTCCGCGTGGCGACAGGCGGCGTGCTGGACAACTATCCCGCCAACATGGGGATCCAGCTCCAGTTCGACGCGACCATCGCCGACGTCGCGGGGAACCCGACCTCCGGCGGGGCCTTCAGCGCCTCCAACGGCGGCGTGGCGACGGCGGACATCACCGACCTCAACAACGAGAGCCCCTGGGACTTCGTCCGCTTCGAGGCCCTCTTCGACCTGAACATCAGCGGGGATCCCGCGAACCTGGACCTCGGCGCACCGCTGCCGGGACTGCTGTTCGTCAAGATCCCCTACGAGTTCGGGGCTCAGTGAGCCCAGCTCCCGAGAGGGGGTGAGGGCGGCGCGCCGGACGCGTTGGCCTGCTGCCCCCTCGAGAATCGCCGCGCGGCCCGCTGCCTCGAGCAGCGGGCCGCGCTCTCGTTGAGAGCGAGCACCAGAGAGCGAGCACCAGAGAGCGAGCACCAGAGAGCGAGCACCAGAGAGCGAGCACC
>WTJQ01000588.1:3977-13421 GCA_011524785.1 Planctomycetota bacterium
AGAGAGCGAGCACTGGGGACCCGATGGACGCCCGGGCCGCCCCTTGGCGGCCGCGAGCCTTGCTCCAGCGACCCGCATCCGCTTCCATCGGGCCATGGAGGACTCGCGCCCGGACCGTCGCCCCTGCTCCCGCTTCGAGGGGGGCGGCCCGGCGCCGATCGTGTCGCCTGGGCGCAGAAGCGGCTGGCTCCTCCTCGCCGGCTCGCTGCTCGTGACCTCCTGGACCTGTCGGCCCCCGGTACGGGAGCCTGAGGGGCTTCGAGTCGTGGGCATCCAGCCGCGTCCGGGCCAGGCGAGCTATCTCAACGAGCCGCTCGTGATCACCTTCGACGCGGACCTCGATCTGGCCTCGGTCACCAGCCGCAGCGCCCGCATCGTCCACGATGGGCAGGAGCGACCGGGGAGCTGGGAGGCCGACGGGCCGCACCTCACCTGGCGCCCGCTCCCGCTCCTCTCATCGGACCTGCAGGACGGGAGCCTGGTTCCCGGCGAGCGGCACGAGCTCGTGCTCTCGGGCTTCCCCCGTCCAGACGCGCTCCGCTCGGTCGACGGCGGGCAGCTCGAGGCGACCCTGCGGCACGCGTTCGAGGCCGTGGCAGCGGAGACCAACCCGGCCCTGCTCGATCTCTCGATGGATCCCGGTCGCTGTGAGCCGCTGCGGCCGCGGGGGGTCCTCCCGGGGGGAGTCGCGGTCCTACGGACCGCGGATCCCCTGGTCCTCGAGTGCGCCGAGCCCCTCGACCCCACGAGCGTCCGAGGCTCCGACTTCTGGGTCGAGGTCGACCCCGCCAGCCCCGGCCCGCGTGGCAGCGCGGCCGGGGAGGCGCTGCCGGTGAGGGTGCGCCTCGTCCGGAACGAGCCCTTCCGCTCGCGCAGCGCGGCGGCGTGCGCAGCGCTCGAGTTCTGGCCCGAGGTCCCGCTCGAGGACGGCGCCTATCTCCTGAGGAGCCAGCCCCGTCCCAGCCTGTGCGACATGGGCGGCAACCCAGCGATCCAGGAGGTGGACAATGCGGTCCTCGCTCGCTTCCGCGTCGTCTCCACCGCCCGCGGCACGGGTGCCGACCTGCGCCTCGAGTTCCTCAGTGACGAGCGCCTCTCTCCGCAGCCGGTCCCCTGGGCCGATGGAGCGGCGCGCTGGTCGGGGGACGGCAGCCTGCGGGTCGGCTTCCCCGCGGCGGCGGGCTCGGGACGGGATGGCCGCGTGGTGCTGACCGGGGACGCGGCTCCGCCTGCCCGGATCGAGGCGCAGCAGCTCCTCGTGCCCCAGGGGCAGAGCCTTCGCCTCGAGGGGCACGACGGTCTCCTGCTCCTGAAGGCCCAGGGCACGCTGCGGCTCGCCGGCGATCTGGTGCGCGAGGAGACCGGCTCACCCCACGAGCCCATCCCGGCAGCCGCCCCGGGAACGCGCCTGTCGGAGTGGCTGGACGGCGCGGTCCAGCAGGATGCGCCCTGGACCGTCCTGGTGGCCGGCGGCGACCTCGTCATCGAGGGGGAGCTGCGCGTCGACACGCCCCTGATCCTGGCAGCCGGCGGTCGCGTGCGGGTCCTGGGCTCCGTCCGCTGCCGCAGCGAGGAGCTTCACCTCTTCGGCGAGGGAGGGGGCCTCGGGCTCCCGGGGCTCCCCGGCCCCCTGCCGGGCATCCTCGTCGACGCCCCGGTCCAGAA
This sequence comes from Planctomycetota bacterium, assembly GCA_011524785.1. Taxonomy (GTDB): domain Bacteria; phylum Planctomycetota; class UBA1135; order UBA1135. Next base: position 5,643 of record WTJQ01000588.1, read on the forward strand.
CCCCCTCGAGGCGGCCCTCGTGCTCGCCGCCGTGACCTCGGCCCTCCCGGAGGAGGTGCACAGCGCCTACGCGTGGGGGAGCCTCCAGGTGGGGGCCGACGCCGGCGCGGGCTCCGTGGAGATCGGCTTCCTCTCCGCGTCCGAGCCGCTCGAGCGGGAGCGGCTTCGAACGCATCCCGGGCTGGTCGAGGCGCCCGGACCGATCCGCATGGTGGTCGAACTCCGCGTGCCCCCGGGAGCCGCCTGGGAGCCGCCCTCGCTCGACTTCGTCCACCTCGCCTGGTCGGCCGAGGCTCGCTGAGAGGTTCGAGGCGGCGGCCCCGCGCGTGCGAACGCGCGCGTGCCGGGCTCGCTGCCTCTCCGCGCGGGTCCGGGCCAGCTCGCCGATGCGCAGCCGGCGCGTCGGTTGATCGCCTGTCCGGGGAAGCGCAGGATCGCAGCCATGGATCCCGAGACGTCCGAGGCCCTCTTCATCGGCTGGTGGGCCGTGCTGGGCCTGATGGTCGGGTCCTTCCTGAACGTCGTCATCGCGCGCCTGCCCGAGGAGGGGGAGAGCGTGGCCCGGCCGGTGCGCTCGCGCTGTCCGCACTGCCGGACCACCCTGCGCTGGTACGAGAACCTGCCGGTCCTCTCGTGGTTGGCCCTCAGGGCCCGGTGCCGGACCTGTCGCGCGCCCATCAGCTGGCGCTATCCGCTGGTGGAGCTGCTGACCAGCGGCCTCTTCCTCTGGGTCGTGAGCGAGCGCCCGGGGGACCCCGCGCTCGTCGCCCTCCAGAGCCTCGTCCTCGCCGGCCTCGTCGTGGCCACGTTCGTGGACTTCGACCGGTACGAGATCCCGGACGAGGTCAGCCTCGGTGGCTGCGCGCTCGCGCCCCTCGCCGCGCTGACCCTGCCGCGGCTCTTCGCAGCCGACGGGCTCGCGCTGTCCCTCGCGGAGGGAGCGCCGGTCGGGCGCTTCGAGGCCCTGGCGGCCTGTCTCGCGGGGATGGCGCTCGGTGGGGGGATCCTCCTGACGATCGGCTGGCTTGGGAAGCGCGTCTACGGTGCCGACGCCATGGGTCTCGGCGACGTCAAGCTCATGGCCGCTGGTGGGGGGCTGGTCGGCCCTGGCGCCGTGCTCTACGCCCTCCTGCTGGCGGCACTGCTCGGCTCCGTGGTCGGCGTCTTGAACATGCTGCGCCTGCTGTTCGAGCTGCGCCGACGAGTCCGTGACCGTCAGCGAGCCGACGGCTGGGTACGCAGCCTGCAGGTGGCGCGCATCGCAGGGCGCTACATCCCGTTCGGGCCGTACCTCGCCATCGGGATCGCCACGGTGCTCGTCCGCTGGGAGGCCGACGGGGCCGCCCTGCTGCGGCTGCTGGAGCCCTGAGGCGGGGGCGGTAGGTGGCCCTCAAGAGGGCTCCGGGAGAGGCTGATCGTGGCACGAGCCGGAAAGTCCTTCCGCCTCGGCTGCCACAGGGACAGGTGAGTGGGGGAGCCGGTGCTCCGACGCCCCGGCAGGACTCCCTCGATCAGTCGGTTGGGCTCCAGCGGCTCCGCTGAGGTGGTCGAGAACTCCTCCGGAGGCCCCACCTGGAGGAAACCCGTTCGATGATCACCATGGAGGAACTCCTGGCGCTGATGGTGCGCCAGGGCGGGTCCGACCTGCACATCTCCGTCCACTCGCCGCCGCGCATCCGCCTGGATGGCGCGCTGCTGCCCGTGGACCATGCGCCCCTGACGCCCGATGAGACCCGGCGGCTCGCGACGAGCGTGCTGACGTCCGACCAGATCGCGCGCCTGGACCGGGACCTGGAGCTCGACTGCTCCTTCGGCCTCGAGGGCTACGGCCGCTTCCGCGTCAACGTCTTCTACCAGCAGGGCGCCGTCGCCTGCGTGCTGCGCTCGATCCCGAGCAGCATCCCCAGCTTCGAGGACCTCGGGATGCCCGAGGACGTGTGCACGCGGCTCTGCGGGCTCAGCTCGGGGCTCGTGCTGGTGACCGGCGCCACGGGCTCCGGCAAGTCGACCTCGCTCGCCGCGATGATCGACCACATCAACCAGAACCGGCAGGCCCACATCGTCACGATCGAGGACCCGGTCGAGTTCACCCACGTCCACAAGAGCTGCGTGGTGACGCAGCGCGAGGTGGGTGGGGACACGCGCAACTTCCAGAGCGCCCTGCGCTCGGTCCTGCGTCAGGACCCGGACGTCGTGCTGGTCGGTGAGCTGCGGGACCACGAGACGATCGAGGCCGCGCTGACGCTCGCCGAGACCGGTCACCTCACGTTCGGGACGCTGCACACCTCCGACGCGGTCCAGACGATCAACCGGATCATCGACGTCTTCCCGTCGCACCAGCAGGCTCAGGTGCGGACGATGCTCTCGTTCACGCTGGAGGGCGTCTTCAGCCAGAAGCTGCTCCCCCGTGCCGGGGAGCGGGGCCGCGCCATGGCGGCCGAGATCATGCTCGCCACGCCGGGCATCCGCGCCCTCATCCGGGATGGCAAGTCCCACCAGATCTACTCCCAGGTCCAGACCGGGGGACGCCTCGGGATGCGCACGATGGCCCAGTCCCTCGCGAACCTCGTGGCCGAGGGCAAGGTGCGCCTGGCGGACGCCGAGCGCGCCCTCTCGGACCCGAGCGAGCTCCAGAACTGCCTGAGGGCCGCCTGATGGTCGTGGTCTCCAGCCGGATCCGGCGCCTCCTCAGCGACGAGGGACTCGTCACTGCCGAGCGGTGGGGCGAGGTGGGCTCCACCGTCGAGGCCCTCGAGCAGCTCCTCGACAGCGGCGAGCTGGACGAGGGCGCGCTCGTGACGGCCATCGCGCGGACCGCGGCCCTCGCCCCGCTCGAGCTCTCCGAGATCACGCCCGAGAAGGAGGCGGTCGAGCTCGTCGGCGTCGAGGTCTGCGAGGAGCACCTGATCCTGCCCCTGTGCAAGAACGGAGACGTGCTGACCCTCGTGGTCGCGGACCCCTTCGACGTCCTCCTCTTCGACGACCTCAAGCGCCGGACGGGCTGCCACGTGCGCGCGGTCTTCGCCCCTGCTCCGCGGGTCGCGGCCGCCCTGCGGGAGCTGCGCGACGGCGGTGCCTCCAAGGTGCAGGAGATGATCGACTCGGTCGGCGGAGCCACCGATCTCCACGCCGCCCCCGAGGAGGACGAGCCCCAGGACATCGGCATCCAGGTGGCCGAGGGGGAGGACTCCCCCGCGGTGAAGCTGGTCAACGTCATCCTGCTCACGGCCCTGCGCGAGAAGGCCAGCGACATCCACATCGAGCCCGCGGACCGTCACGTCACGGTGCGCATCCGCGTGGACGGCCGCCTCCGCGAGGCCATGCCGCCGGTCCCCCGGTCCCTCCTGCCTGCGCTGACGTCGCGCCTCAAGATCCTGGCCTCGCTCGACATCGCCGAGCGCTACGCCCCGCAGGACGGCAAGTTCCAGATCCGGCACGAGGGCCGGGGCATCGACTTCCGCCTCTCGATCCTGCCGGTCGTCGGCGGGGAGAAGAGCGTGATCCGGATCCTCGACGCGGGCTCGCTCGCGCTGCGCCTGGACAGCATGGGGTGGGAGCCCGAGTCCCTCGCGCACGTCCGCCACACCATCGAGCAGCCCTACGGGATGATGCTCGTGACGGGCCCGACCGGCTCCGGCAAGTCCACGACCCTCTACTCCTGCGTCCAGGCCGTCGCGTCCCCGGACGTGAACGTCACCACGGTGGAGGACCCGGTCGAGTACCGGATGGACGGGATCAACCAGGTCCCGGTGAACCCCAAGCGGGGCCTCAGCTTCGCGGGTGCCCTGCGCTCGATCCTGCGCCAGGACCCCGACATCGTCCTGGTGGGCGAGATCCGGGACAAGGAGACCGCCGACATCGCCGTCAAGGCGGCCCTGACGGGGCACCTGGTCCTGAGCACGCTCCACACCAACGACGCCTCCAGCACCATCACGCGCCTGGTGGACATGGGCATCGACCCCTTCATGGTCAGCAGCTCCCTGCTCCTGATCTGTGCCCAGCGGCTCGGCCGCAGGCTGTGCAAGCACTGCCGCACGCCCGTCGAGAGTCCGCCCCACGAGCGGCTGCTCGAGGTCGGGTTCCGCGAGGGGGACTTCGAGGACCTCCAGCTGTTCACCGCGAACCCTCGCGGCTGCTCGCGCTGCAACGCGGGCTACCGCGGCCGGTTCCCCGTGCTCGAGACGCTCCCGATCACGCCGCGCCTCCGCCGCATGGTCGTGGAGGGCGCGTCCGCGGACGAGCTCAAGGCGCAGGCCATCGACGAGGGCCTGCTGACCCTGCGCCGGGTGGGCGTCCTCAACGCCATGCGCGGCGTCACCTCCGTGGAGGAGGTCCTCCGCATCACCCTCGACGACTAGTCGCCCCGCCGGTCCCCGATCGACAGCTGAGTCCGCAATCGCATCCCAGGTCCACCCTCACGACCCATCGACCCCATGATCCAGTTCAAGTACGCCGCCAAGGACAATGGCGGGCAGACCGTCCAGGGAGTCATCCAGGCCGCGACCAAGGCCGAGGCCGTCGCGGAGCTCCGCAAGCGCGCGCTGGTGGTGCTGCGCCTCGACGAGAGCACGGGTCGCGGGGCGAGCAGCCTGGCGACCCTCTCCATCGGAAAGGTGAAGCCCCGCGCCAAGGCCCAGGAGGTCGTGGTCTTCACGCGCCAGCTGGCGACGATGATCGGGGCCGGGCTCTCGCTGCTGGAGTCGCTGGAGGTGCTGGGCGACCAGGCGGAGACTCCCGGCATGCGGGCCACCTGCGAGGTCCTCGTCACCGAGGTGCGCGGTGGAGCGGACCTCTCCAGCGCCATGCAGCGCTGCCCGAAGGTCTTCGATCACCTGTACGTCTCGATGGTCAAGGCCGGTGAGGTCTCGGGCCAGATGGACGTGATCCTCAATCGCCTCGCCGGCTACCAGGAGGAGACCGCCGAGCTCCGGCGCGAGATCAAGTCGGCCATGACCTACCCGGTGATCTCCATGATCCTCGTCGTGGGCATCACCATGTTCCTGATGGTGGGGGTGGTGCCGACCTTCAAGGGCGTGTTCGAGTCGATGGAGCTCGAGCTCCCCATGATCACGCAGACGGTGCTCGCGACCTCCGACTGGATGCGGGCGAACATGCTGCTCATCCCGGCCGCCACGGCTGGCCTCGCAGCCGGCATCGCCTTCCTGAAGAAGACCCGCCAGGGGCGGCTGGCCTGGGACCACATGATGCTGCGGGTCCCGGTGTTCGGCGGACTGCTGCGCAAGGTCTGCCTGGCTCGCTTCTCGCGCACCTTCGCCACGCTCATCCGGTCGGGCGTGCCGATCCTCTCCACGCTCGACATCGTCGCGGACACCGCGGGGAACGCCGTCGTCTCGGACGCCGTCGTCGACGCTCGCGAGAGCGTTCGCGTTGGCCAGCAGCTCTCCGATCCCCTCGCGCAGCGCAAGGTCTTCCCGCCGATGGTCACGCGAATGATCGCGATCGGGGAGCGCACGGGTGCGCTCGAGACGCTGCTCGAGAAGATCGCGGACTTCTACGACAGCCAGGTGAAGGCCATGGTCAAGAGCCTGACCAGCCTCATCGAGCCCCTGCTCATCTCCTTCATGGGCGTGATCGTGGGCGGCGTCGTCCTCTCGATCTTCGCACCCATCATGAGCCTGATCGAGAAGCTGAGCACGGGGGGCTGAGCCTCGGGGTCTGGGGCCCACGGCCAGGGCTTCGCTGGCTGAGCCTCGCGCGCTGAGTTGCGGGCGCTGAGCACCGAGCGGGGACGGGGCCAGCCAAGTCCCCAGGTGCAGCGCTCGTCGTGATGCCCACGCACACCCGAGTGGGCTCCCTCCACAGTCCGGGTCGGGGCTCTCGTTCGAAGGCGCGGTCGGTCCTCCCCATGGGGGGCCGGCCGCGTCCGCTGTGGGGGGGTGGAAAAGGTTTCCACCCCCACAAGCGAGACAGGGGGGCGTTGCCCTCAAGCGGCCCCCTCAGCGCGTCGATATCGACTGCGCAGGCGGACCAGGGGCCCGATGGATCGAGCCCATCCCCTGTCCCCGGGGCCCTCCCGGGAGTCCCAACCAAAAGGAAAGCCCCGCGGGGGAGTGGCAGTGATTCGGCATGCCGCTCGACCGTGTCTGCAACCGACTCCATGAAGACCTTCAACAAGCGCCAGGGTGGCTTCACCCTCATCGAGCTGATGATCGTGGTCGCGATCATCGCCATCATCGCCGCGATCGCTCTGCCCAAGCTCATGAGCGCCCGCATCTCCGCCAACGAGAACGCCGCCGTGGCGACCCTCCGCAGCATCGCGGCCGCGCAGCAGCAGCTGCAGGCCTCCTGCGCCATCGACACCGACGCCGACGGCGGCGGTGAGTACGGCTACTTCGGCGAGCTCTCGGGCGCCGTCCCGATGCGCGTCTACGACAACGTCTCCGGCGGCGCCATCGCGGGCACCGCGGGCACCGACGAGCTGACCCCGGCCTACCTCGCCACCCCGTTCGGCAGCATCGATGCCAACGGCTTCGTCGAGCGCCAGGGCTACCTGTTCCGCATCTTCCTGCCCGACGCCGCTGCCGCCGGCATCGCCGAGGCTGCCAACGGCGGCTCCGGTGCCGCCTTCCCCGACTCCGCCAACGCGGAGGTCATGTGGTGCGCCTACGCCTGGCCCGTCGACTGCGACAAGACCGGCGTCCGCTCCTTCTTCATCAACCAGGAGGGCGACGTCGTGGCCTACGACAACCGTGACCGTGCCTACACCGGCAGCACCGGGACCCCGGCCTGGAACGCCGCGCTCAGCAACGCCGGCACGCCCGACATGGGCTCGCAGATCGGTCTGGCCGTCATGGGCCTGACCTCGGGCGACACCAACACCTGGACCCAGGTCGGCAACTGATCCCACGGGGCTCCCAGGAGCCTCGAGGATCAAGCGGGCCCCGGCCCGCAGCGCGCGGCGCTCTCGGCTTGGCCGGGGGCGCCGTGCCGCGTTCTCTCAGGAACCGGGGAGCCCGAAGAGGCGAGCCGCGTTGGCGCTCGTGACCTCGGCCAGCTCGCTCGGGGTCATGCCCCGGAGCTCGGCGACCCTCTCGAGGATCGGGACCACGAGCGCCGGCTCGTTGCGCTTCCCGCGGTGCCCCTGGGGCGCGAGGAAGGGGCTGTCCGTCTCGACCAGGATCCGGTCGAGCGGGACCTGCCGCGCCGCCTCCCGGTTGGCCTCGTTGCGCGGGTAGGTGACCACGCCGGAGAACGAGACGTGGTAGCCAGCCTCGAGGTAGGGGGCGAGCTCGTCCGGGCCGTAGGCGTAGCAGTGCATGACGCCGCGCCGGAGGCGATGCGAGCTCACCAGGTCGGCGGTCGCCTCGTGGGCGTCGCGGCAGTGGACGATGACCGGCTTGTCGAGGTCGGCAGCGAGGTCGAGGTGCCAGGCGAACGAATCGAGCTGGGCCTCGCGCGGACTGAACTCCTTGAACCAGTCCAGGCCCGTCTCTCCAACGGCGACGCAGCGCTCGCGGCTCGCGAGCTCGCGGATCCGCTCGCGCGCGACGGGGTCGGAGCCCTCCGCGTCGTGGGGGTGGATCCCTGCGGAGCACCAGATCTCCGGGTCGCTCTCCGCCAGCTCCGCGGCGGAGCGCGAGGTCTCGACCTCGGTGCCGACCACCACCATGCGCTGCACGCCGGCCGCGCGCGCTCGCGCGAGGACCTCGCTTCGATCCTCGTCGAACGAGTTCCAGTAGAGGTGGCAGTGCGTGTCCGTGACGATCATCGGCCGCTGCCTCCGGCTGCGCCCAGCTCCTCCGGCGGGAGCAGGTCCTC
>WTJQ01000555.1 GCA_011524785.1 Planctomycetota bacterium
GAACCAGGAGATCTCGATCCTCTTCTCGAAGCCGATCGACCTGGGCAGCCTCAACTCGGCCTCGTTCCGCGTGACGGACGTCGCCACGGGAGCCTCGCCGCAGGGCACCTACTCGGTGGACCCGCTGGACCCCCGGCGCCTGGTCTTCCGCCCGGCCCTCTCGTTCGACCAGAACGGCAACCCGAACTTCGGCCTCCAGCCCAACCGGGCCTACCAGGTGACCGTCTCGGGTGAGGCCCAGAACGACCCGCCCCCGTACATCACCAGCACCGACGGGCGCGTCAACCAGAGCCGCCTCCAGTGCACCATCCTCACCTCCGAGGGCATCGTCGACCCCGTGCCCGGCTCGCCCTCGGTGTTCATCACCGCGGACGTCAAGACCGGTGAGGACGCCTTCGGGACCCCGATCCTGGATCGCAACGTCTCGATCAACAGCGGCACGCTCGTGACCAACGTCTGGAGCGGCAGCCGCGTGCGCGTGCGCTTCAACGACATCATGAACCTCGCGTCGGTGGTCAACCCCCAGACCAAGACCGCGCCGTTCATCCGCGTCGAGGTCGACCAGGACGGCGACCCCGCCACCGCGGACCGGACCCCGATCAGCGGCCAGTTCACCTCGCCGATCCCCTCGCTGGACCCCGGGTTCACCGCGAACCCGCAGTTCCAGGCCTACGTCGACGTGGCGAGCCTGGAGACCTACGTGGTCTTCCAGCCGGACCTGCCCCTCCCGTCCGCGGGTCAGGGCGCCGTCCAGCGCCGGGTCGCCGTGACCGTGCCCACCGCCGTGGTGGACCTGGTCGGCAACCCCGTCACCCTCGAGAACGGAGGCGGCCTGCACACCTTCGTCCCCGAGGTCATCACCTTCGACGAGCTGGTCCTGCCGCAGGTGGGGGGCGAGGACTTCGCCTCCACCGCTCCGGCGATCGACTCCCGCGAGGACACCCTGCGCTCGAACGCGGTCTGGGGCGGCGGCAAGCTGGCCGTCGGCGATGGCGGTGGCTCGGGTCGCCTCGGCGAGCTCGTGGTCGAGCCCGGTGAGACGGTGGTCCTCAACACGGACTACCAGGAGTTTCCCCTCGACGAGCGGCCGATCGACATGATCGGCAACGCCGGTGACGACCCGAGCGGCCTGGGGACCTTCCCGAGCTCCCTCGTCGTCACGGACGGCGCCTTCGAGTTCAGCCGCATCGTGGTGCAGCCGGGTGGCTCGCTCCGCATCGTCGGCAGCAACCCCGCCCGCGTCTACTCCCGCGGCCTCGTCGACGTCCAGGCCGGCGGCATCATCAACCTGTCGGGCATCACGCCGCTCGCTCAGGACTCGCGCCTGCGGAACGACAACAACCAGGACGGGAACTTCGATCCGCTCGAGGAGGTCCTGAAGACCGTGTTCCCCGCCTGGGACTCGGCCAGCAGCTACGTCACCGGAACGCGCGTCTTCCACAGCCCGGCCCCGGGCGAGCCGGTCTACCAGTACTTCGCCAGCGTCGGCCACACCAACGTCGAGCCCGGCGTCGCGGCCAACTGGGAGAACTTCTGGCTCCAGGAAGCCGTGGCGAACCCGATCAACGCGGCTGCAGGCGGCGACGGCGGCTATGGCGCCGACCGCTTCGGCTTCGCGCCCAGCCACCCCCTGGTCGCGGCCCCGGACCCCTCCGAGCCCTTCAACGACGCGGTCGCCAACGCGGGCTTCGTCGCCGACGGCCGCCAGGGCCAAGGCGTGGGCCGCTCCGCTCCCGGCACCCTGGGCGCAGGCAACGGCGGCTTCCAGTGGCCCGAGGAGTACCCCGGCAACCAGTTCACCGTGCCCTTCCAGGGCAGCAACGGCACCGAGCTGAAGTTCAACATCGTCGCCCTTCCCGAGTACGGCAACGACACCCGCTGCGTCTGCCTCGTCGTGGGGCGGACCGGCTCTGGCGGCGCTTACGCAACGAATGGCACCTCGGGGGTCTCGGCCTCGGAGCAGCCCCTGGCCCAGTACTCCCAGGACAGCGGCAACCTCAGCAACGAGCCCACGGATCTCTCCCCGGGCGGTGACGCGGCCACGCTCGCTCTCGAGCCGCCGAACGTCGACGGCACGGGCTACATCCGACGCAAGCTGGAGTGGTTCATCACTGGCCCGAACGCCACCGGGTTCCCCGAGTACCTGCGCGGCGGCTCCGGCGGCGGCGGTGGTGGCAACCACACCTACCGCACCACTGCGAGCGGCCAGAACGGCACCCTCAACCAGGCCTGCATCGGCAACAGCTCCATCCACCAGGCGTGGCACGACCACGCCGGTGCGCGGGGCGGCTTCGGTGGCGGTGCCCTGCAGCTGACCAGCGGCAAGGGCATCCTCGTCAACGGCAAGATCGACGCCTCGGGTGGCGACGGCGGAAGCTCCTCGACCGGGATCCCGGGCGAGTACCAGCAGTACGCGATGCCCGGCGGCGGTGGCTCGGGCGGCGCGGTCAAGCTCCAGGGCCCCTTCGTCAGCCTGGGCGCCTCCCCCGGGACCGGCCCGAGCCCGGGTCGCGTGGACGTCAGCGGCGGCCTCGGCGGCACGACCAGCTGGAGCGCCTCCCGCGGTGGTGACGGCGGCATCGGCCTCATCCGGATCGAGGAGCAGAGCGGCGTCGCCACCTGGGCGAACTACGCCGACCGCATCCTCCCCTACGATCCGAACGAGCCCACCAGCGTCGACTTCCTGAGCGTCTCCCAGGAGGGCTGGGCAGTGGACCCCAACACGGGTGCCCCGACCCTGCGTCGTCGGCCCGAGACCTACACGGCCGCGGTGTCCTGCTGGATCCGCCCCGAGGGCAACTTCTTCGCCCTCAACTTCCGTCAGGACGGAGCCATCGACCCCACCAGCCTCGGCTGGGACATGCAGGTGCTCTACAAGCCGACCGCCGACCCGAACAACCCGGTGCCGGTCTCCTTCCGCGCTCCCGAGGCGGGCGGTGGCCCGGACGGGACCTGGGTCGATGGCGGCGGGACGCCGATCTCGTTCGAGGAGTTCTATACGACCGACCTCGGCAACGCCCCGGTCGTGGTCCGCTTCCAGGGAGCCCGGGCGGGCTCGCTGCTGGACCAGAACCACCAGGACTCCGACGGCAACCTCAACAACGATCCCTGCAACCTCCCGCTGCAGGGGGCCAACAGCCCGATCGTGCCCGGCTCGATCAGCCCCTGGGTCGACCACCCGTCGCTCCTGAACGACTGGGCCGAGCTCTACGGCAAGCCGACCCCGAACATGATCCGCTACACGATCGTGTTCGACCGGACGATCAACAACCCGGACGGCAGCGTCAACCAGGTGGGACTGTTCACCCTCCAGCGGCT
>WTJQ01000129.1 GCA_011524785.1 Planctomycetota bacterium
TGTTTTTTTTTTTGAGTGGCAGCGCCCACCCCCGAGACTAATACTCTTAGCTCCGCCGGAGGCTCAGGAGTTTAATAGAGGACAGTCGGGGCCCCCCTCCCCCTGGACCCCCCGGGGCGGGACCTGGGGCGCCCGGAGCCCTCCACGTGGAACAGGCCCGGCGCGCGCTGGACGCCGGTTCGGTCGAGCTCGTCCTGCTCGACCTGGGCCTCCCCGACGGAGACGGTCGTGAGCTCCTGCCGGAGATGCTGGACCGCGGTGTCCCCACCGTGGTCCTGACCGCTGCGGACGCCCCTGGCCTCGCGGAGGCCTGCCTGGAGAGCGGGGCCGTCGACTTCGTCCCCAAGCCCCTGGAGCCGATCCGACTGCTGGCCTCGGTGCGCGGGGCGCTGCGCCAGGCAGAGCTCGAGCGGACCGTCAGCGAGGTCACCTCTGCGGGCCGCCAGCCCCGGGGCCTCGGGCGGCTCGTGGGCGCCTCCCCCGCCATGGCACGGGTCTCGGACCTCCTGCGCCGTGCTGCCGGGACGCAGATCACGGTCCTGATCACGGGCGACAGCGGGACGGGCAAGGAGGTCGCCGCCCGGGCCCTGCACGAGGAGAGCGACCGGGCCGACGAGCCGTTCGTCGCGCTGAACTGCGGCGCGATCCCCGAGACGCTGATCGAGAGCGAGCTCTTCGGGCACGAGAAGGGCGCGTTCACCGGAGCGCAGAGCGAGCGGCCCGGCTGCTTCGAGGCCGCGAGCGGTGGCACGCTCTTCCTGGACGAGATCGGGGAGCTGCCGCGCGACCTGCAGGTCAAGCTGCTGCGCGTCCTCCAGGAGCGCGAGGTCGTCCGGGTGGGTGGGAATCGTCCGCGGCCGGTCGACACGCGGGTGGTCGCCGCCACCAACCGCGACCTGGCCGGCGACCTGCGGAGCGGCGCGTTCCGTGAGGACCTCTACTACCGGCTCGCCGTGTACCCCGTGCACATGCCGCCGCTTCAGGAGCGCGAGGACGACGTCCTCCTCCTGGCCCGGACGTTCCTGCATCAGCTGGGCCAGCGACACGGGCGCCGCGTGCTGCGGCTCCCGGACGCGACCCGGCAGGCCCTGCTCCAGCACGCCTGGCCCGGCAACGTCCGCGAGCTGGAGAACGCCCTCGAGCGCGCTCTGCTCCTCACCGATGGCGAGGAGCTCAGCGTCCAGACCTTGGCCCTGCGCATGAGCGCTCCCGAGGCTCGCTCCGAGAGCGGGATCACTCGCGGCACCGCCCCCACGTCCCCCGATCGCGCGCGGGCCTTCGAGTGGCCTCGCGAGCTCGAGGACCTGCCCCCGCTCGAGCTGGTCGAGCGGGCGTGGCTCGAGCGCGCCCTGGAGCTCTGTGAGGGCAACGTCCGCGAGGTCTCGCGCCGCCTGGGGATCGGACGAGCGACCATCGCGCGCAGGCTCGAGCGCTACCGCGACGAGGACGAGGCGGGGCGCCGAGCCGGCGGCGCCTGAGGCTTCACGGATCACTGCCCTTGCCGCTCGCTCCACGAGTGGAGGGCGGCCCCTGCCTCACCGGTCAGGCCCGCTCGGCCTCGGCCGGCGTCGCCCCTCCGCCTCGCCGCTCAGCCTGGCGCTCACGGCGCCAGCGCTCCACGTGCACCGCGAGCAGGGCGACGTCGGGCGGCCTCACGCCATCGATCCGGCCAGCCGCCCCGAGCGTGCGGGGGCGCAGCCGCACGAGCTTCTCCCGCGCCTCGTGCCCCAGTCCCTGGAGGCTGCCCAGGTCGAGCTCCGCGGGGATCTCCGTCGCCTCCTCCCGGGCCATGCGCGCGACGGTCTGCTCCTGCCGCTTCACGTAGCCCTCGTACTTGGCCTCGATCTCGGCGGCCTCCGAGGCCCGACGAGAGAGCCCGAGCGCCGCCACCTCCTCGTGGTCGGCGGCCAGCTGGTCCCACCCGATCTCCGGGCGCCGGAGACGATCGAACAGGGTCCGGGACGGCTCCACGAAGCGGACGCGGAGCAGGCTCGTCGCGCGCTCGAGCTCGGCCTCGAACGCATCGATGCGCTGGAGCGCCGCGTCGTCCGCCAGCCCGAGCGCATGGGCCCGACGCGTGAGGCGGCGGTCCGCGTTGTCCGTCCGCAGGAGCAGGCGATGCTCGGCCCGCGAGGTGAACATCCGATAGGGCTCGGTCGGATTGGTCAGGATGAGGTCGTCGACCAGGACGCCGGCGTACGCCTCGTGGCGCCCCAGGACCAGCGGCTCGCGATCCTGGAGCCACAGCGCCGCGTTGGCCCCGGCGATCAGGCCCTGGGCGGCGGCCTCCTCGTAGCCCGAGGTGCCGTTGATCTGACCGGCGAGGTAGAGGCCGGGCGTCGAGCGGAGGGCCAGGGTCCCGTCGAGCTGGTGGGGCTGGACGAAGTCGTACTCGACCGCGTAGCCGTGACGGAGGAAGCGCGCGTCCTCCAGGCCGGTGATGGTGTGGACGAAGGACTCCTGGACCTCGGCCGGCAGGCTGGTCGAGATCCCATTGACGTAGATGACCTCGGTGTCGAGTCCCTCAGGCTCCACGAAGACCTGATGGCGGTCCTTGTCGGCGAACCGCATGACCTTGTCCTCGACCGAGGGGCAGTAGCGCGGGCCGACCCCCTGGATCCTGCCCGCGTACATGGGCGCGCGGTGCACGTTCGCGCGGATCAGGTCGTGGGCCTCGGGGCCGGTCCACGTCAGGTGGCAGGGCACCTGCGGGAGAACGGGGAACGCCGCCTCCTCGGTGGCGTGGCTGAACGGCACGGGGCGCGCGTCTCCGTGCTGCTCCTCCATGCGCTCGAAGTGCAGGCTGTTCGCGTCGAGTCGCGGGGGGGTCCCGGTCTTCAGGCGGCCGAGCTCGAGGCCCAGGGCGGCCACGTCCCCGGAGAGGCCATCCGCGGAGCGCTCGCCGACGCGTCCTCCGGCGGCCTGCTGCTCCCCGGTGTGCATGACGGCCCGCAGGAAGGTGCCCGTGGTCATGACCACGGCGCCCGCGCGAAGCTCGCGCCCGTCCTCCAGGCGGACGCCCAGCACCCTGGGAGCGGTGCTGGCGCCCTCCAGCAGCAGCCCGGCAACGCCGCCCTCGACCAGCTCGACCCCGTCCTGGGCCTCGACCTCGGCCGTGGCCGCCTCCCGGTACCGATGCCGGTCGGACTGGCACCGAGGCGCGCGCACGGCGGCGCCCTTGCCGGTGTTGAGCATGCGGAACTGGATCCCGGTCGCGTCGGCGACCCGCCCCATGGCCCCGCCGAGGGCGTCCACCTCGTGGACCAGCTGGCCCTTGCCCAGGCCCCCGATGGCCG
>WTJQ01000449.1 GCA_011524785.1 Planctomycetota bacterium
GCGCCGCTCGGGGTAAGGTTCGGCCATGGGCCGCGCCCCGCTGACGAGCGACTGCGCGCCGGGACGACTGCGCTCCCGGCCTGGCGTCCCTGTAGCCCTGGCGCTCCTGCTCCTCGCGAGCGGCTGCGCGGGTGAGGGGGAGGGACCCGGGGGCGCGGCGTCCTCGGGGGCCACGCGTCCTGAGCTCGACGCTCCGCCCAACGTCGTCCTGATCTCCCTCGACACCCTGCGCCCCGACCACATGGGGACCTATGGCTACGAGCGGGACACGACGCCCTTCCTGGACGAGCTCGCTGCCCAGGCCCTGGTGTTCGAGCACGCGCGCACGACCTGGACGTGGACGCTCATCGCCCACATGTCGATGCTCACGGGCCTCTATCCGGCCCAGCACCAGGTGTGGTCGGAGACCGCGAGCCTCGCGGAGGGGACCTGGACGCTGGCCGCTCGCCTGGCCGAGGTCGGCTACGAGACCTGGGGCTTCTACCACACGCCCGCGTGGCTCGAGCCCTCCTTCGGCTTCGAGCAGGGCTTCGAACGCTACGTGCCGCACCACAGCGTCGACGAGGCCATGGGGCACATCGAGGAGGCCCTGGTCGAGAAGCGCGAGGAGGACCCGCTCTTCCTCTTCCTGCACCTCTTCGACATCCACAACGCGCCCTTCACCGAGGTGGGGCCGCTGTACATGCCCCCCCGGGAGTACGCCGACCGCTTCGCGCTCGGCGCCTGGGACGCCGCGTGCGCCAACGAGCTCGACCGCCCCAAGAACAAGCAGCGGATCTGGGAGTCGGCCGACATCCCGGTGTCGGCGGAGCAGCGTGATGCCATCGAGGCGCTCTACGACGCCTGCATCCTCCACGTGGACGATCGCCTGCGGGAGCTGTTCGGCTCCCTCGAGCGCCGTGGCCTCATGGAGAACACGCTCGTGATCGTGACCTCCGACCACGGCGAGGGCCTCGCCGAGCGCTGGAAGAAGTTCGGCGGTCACGGCGGTGCCTTCGAGGAGGGCATGCGCGTCCCCCTCATCGTCCAGCTGCCCCGGGCGATGCGGCGGGCGGAGCGCATCAGCGATCCGGTCTCGCACACCGACATCGCCCCGACGGTCCTCGACCTGTGCGGGATCCCGCGTGACGAGCGGCTGCGCGGTGCGTCCCTGGCGAGGGAGCTGCCCGACGATCGCCCCTTCTTCGCCCAGCACGAGGATCGGCGCGTCGTGTACCGGCTCCCGTGGAAGGTCATGGAGCTCCAGAAGGGACGCCCCTCGATCTACAACCTCGAGTCCGATCCGGGTGAGGTGCGCCGTGGCCTGACCGCCAAGGACAAGCGCCAGCGCACCTACCTCGCCGAGCGCATCCTCGAGTGGGCCGACGAGGAGACCGCTGGCTGGTTCACGCCGGGGGCCGCGGTCGTGCAGGAGCTCGACGCCGACCACGCCGCCAACATGCAGGCGCTCGGCTACGGCGGCGGCGCGGACGACTGAGGCGAGCGGGGCCGGCAGGCGATGACGGAGCCGCGGGTTGCGCGGTCTACTCGGCCTCTGCGCGGATCCAGGCGCCCTGGGCGTCGGACTCGACGGTGAGGACGTTCGGGCGGCAGCACACGGGGCAGTCCTCGACGTACTGCTGGTGGGTGCCCTGGCTCGGGTCGACCGGCACGACGATCTCCTCGCCGCAGGCCGTGCACACGTAGCTCGCCTCCTGCTCCATGGGCTCCCCATGGGCCGGTTGGTCCGAACCTCCAACCCCCTGCGAGGCTCTCGCGCGGCGCGCTAGGCTCATCCCATGACCCCGGCCACGCTCCTGCTCCTGCCCCTCGTCCTCGCTCCCCAGGACTGGCCCCAGGGCCCGGGTCCAGGGGGCGACTGGCGCGTGCCCGCCAGCCCCTCGGGAGCGGTCGAGTTCAGCGTGCGAGCGGGCGAGGGCGTGCGCTGGCGGATGCCCCTGTCGGAGACCGGCCAGGGGGGCGTGACGGTGCACGGGGACCGCCTCTTCGTCACCACGATGGCGCCCTGGCACGAGGGCCGCGTCCTCGACGAGGAGGAGGCCGAGCTGTTCCGTCACGCCACCGAGGGGCGTCGCGTCGTGGGCAAGGACCTCCTCGCGCACTGCGTGGACGCGCAGTCCGGCGTCCTGCTCTGGAGTCGCCCCATGACCGGGCTCGTGCCCTCGATCTACTCCTACCCGTTCTCGGACGCCACGAGCGCCTCTCCAGTGGCCGACGCCGAGCACGTCTGGTTCACCCATGCCGGCGGGAGGCTGGCCTGCTTCACGCACGAGGGTGACCTGGTCTGGGAGCGCACCTGGACCCCGACCTACGACGGACCCTTCAACAAGCAGTTCGAGCCCTTCCTGGTTGGCGAGGGGGCCGAGCGCGTGCTGGTGACGATGGAGCCGCGTCCGGCGCCGGGTGCCGAGGATCCGGAGGACCACCACGGCCGCTGGAACGTCCTGAAGGGCCTCGATCCTGCGACCGGCCGCGAGCTCTGGAGCAGCGACGACGCCCTGACCCAGTACAACGCGCCGACCCTCGTGAACCGGGACGACGGGCCCTGCGCCCTCGTTGCCCGCGGTGGCCCTCACGCCGTCCCCGAGCGGCCGGTCGGGGTCAGCCTCGTGCGCCTCACCGGGCCCGAGGCCGGGCGCTCCGTCTGGCGCTACGAGGACCCTCGCGGCAACCACGAGGCCTCCCTCCAGACCATGGCGCACGATGAGCGCTACGCCTACTGGCTGCTCAAGGAGCCCCGGAACGCGCTGGCGGTGCTGGACCTCGAGACCGGCCAGGAGGTGCGGGAGATCAGCCTGACCCGGGGCGTCCAGCTCACCGAGTGGGACGAGGCGTCCGGCGAGCTGCGAACGCGCGCCAGCGTCGACCTGGAGAAGGGGGTGTTCCCCGCGCGCTACAGCCTCGCCGCCGCGGCCGGCCACGTCCTCTTCCAGTGCTATGGCCTCGCCTGGGGCAAGGAGTCCGTCGGTCCCCCCTGGTCCTTCGCGCGTGTCGATCCAGAGGCGGGCACCGTCGCCTACGTCGAGGTGCCGTCCGATCGCGATGCCTCCGGCGCGCTGCTCTGGCGCACGCGCGGGGCGGCGCGCCCCCTCAACAGTCGGGGGATCGAGGTGACCGGAGACGATCGCTGCCGCTGGGACGGCTGGGACTGGGTCTTCAACGGCTCGCCGACGGTCGCGGGGGACCTCGTCTACTGGACCCTCTCCACCGGCCTCGTCTACGTCCTCGATGCCGGCGCCGCGATCTGGGATGGAGGCGCGCTCGTCGCCCTCAACGACCTGGGGCCCATGGA
>WTJQ01000372.1 GCA_011524785.1 Planctomycetota bacterium
GTCCTGGGCGTCCTCGGCGGCGTGGCCAGCGGCAAGAGCACCGCCGCACGCCTGCTGGCGGGTCCGGAGGGGGTCGTCATCGCCGCCGACCCCCTGGCTCACGAGGTCCTCGCCTCCCCCGAGGTCGCGGTCCTGGTCGCCGAGCGCTTCGGGCAGGAGGTGCTCGATGCCGAGGGACGGGTCGATCGGACCGCCCTGGGCGCCCGCGCGTTCGCCGACCCGGCCGGCCGGAAGGCCCTCGAGGGCTGGATCCACCCCCGGGTTCGTGAGAGGATCCGGGCCGCCCTCGACGAGGCCCGGTCCGCCGGCGCCCCGCGGGTCGTGCTCGACGTCCCGCTCCTCATGGAGAACGACGCCGACCACGGGCTCGTGGCCGCCTGCGACCACCTGGTCTTCATCGAGGTCCCCGACGAGGTGCGCGATGCGCGCGCCCAGCGCGACCGGGGATGGGCGCCCGGTGAGGTCGCCCGACGCGAGGCCGCGCAGCTCCCCCTGTCCGAGAAGAGGACCGCCGCAGGCTGGGTCCTCGAAGCCGACTGTCCCCGAGACGAACTCCCCGCGCGCGTGGAAGCCCTGGTGCAGCGCATCGAGGCGACGCGCCCCCCCCACTCCTCCTCATGACCTCCGCCACACGCAAGAACCGCCCCGGCAAGAAGCCGCAGGGCTTCAAGCGCCGCAAGCGCAAGGGCTTCCAGGGCGACAAGGGGCCGCTCAAGCCGGCTGCCCTCCGCATCGACTACGAGGCCCTCCCCCGCGAGCTGGACGCCGAGGGCATGGAGGAACTGATCGCCTCCCTCCCCAAGACGCGCAAGCGCAAGGCGCCGCCGGAGGTGGACCACGACGAGCTCCTCGCCATGCACCTCAACGAGATGCACGAGCTCGCCGAGGAGCTCGAGATCGAGGACTTCCACGGCCGCAACCGCCGCGAGGCCATCTGGGAGATCACGAACCATCGCCTCCGCAACCGCGTCCCCGTCCGCGTCCGCGGCGTGGTGGACGTCTGGGACAACAAGCACGTCTTCCTGAGGACCGCCTTCACGGACTACATGCCGTCGGAGGAGGACGTCTTCGTCCCCCACTCGCTGGCCGACGAGTTCGGCATGGCCAAGGGCATGACCCTGGAGGGTCTCCTGCGCCCGGTCGGGGAGGGCGAGAAGTACTTCTGCCTCTCGGAGCTCACCGCGATCGACGGCGGCGAGCCCGAGGACGCCCAGGGGCGCGCGGGCTTCAAGGAGCTCGTCCCGCTCTACCCCGAGCAGCGCATCCTGCTCGAGGGCACCGAGGACAACCCCCTCGAGATGCGCATCGTCGACCTGATCGCGCCGATCGGGCGCGGGCAGCGGGGCCTGATCGTCGCGCCCCCGCGGACGGGCAAGACGGTCCTCCTCCAGATGCTGGCGAAGTCGATCGTGCTCAACGCGCCCGACGCCCACCTCATGATCCTGCTGGTGGACGAGCGGCCCGAGGAGGTCACCGACTTCCAGCGGTCGATCGTGGGCGACAAGGTCGAGGTGGTCTCCTCCACCTTCGACGAGCCGGCGGCCCGCCACATCCAGGTGGCCGAGATGGTCATCGAGAAGGCCAAGTGCAGGGTCGAGGCCGGCGAGGACGTGGTGATCCTGCTGGACTCGATCACGCGCCTCGCGCGCGCCTGCAACACCGAGGCGCCCAGCAACGGCAAGCTCCTCTCGGGCGGCCTCGAGGCCACGGCGCTGCAGTTCCCCAAGCGCTTCTTCGGAGCAGCCCGGAACATCGAGGACGGCGGCTCGCTGACCATCCTCGGGACCGCCCTCATCGAGACGGGCTCGAAGATGGACGAGGTGATCTTCGAGGAGTTCAAGGGCACCGGCAACTCCGAGATCGTGCTCGACCGGCGCCTCTCCGATCGGCGCATCTTCCCGGCGATCGACATCAACCGCTCCGGCACCCGCAAGGAGGAGCTCCTGTTCACCACCGAGGAGATCGAGCGCGTCTGGATGCTCCGCAAGGTGCTCAACGAGCTCGACCCGGTGGAGGCCATGGAGATGCTGATCTCGAAGATGCGCAAGACCGCGGTCAACGGGCAGTTCCTGATGACGATCGGCTCCTGAGCCGGACCCCATGCGGATCGGGCTCGCCGTCGGGACCTGGGCGCCGGTGGGCGGCAGCGAGCGCTATGCGCTCGACGTCGGCACGGAGCTCGCCGCGGCGGGCGACGAGGTCGTGGTCCTCTGCGCGCACGAGGATGCCCCCGCGCCCGAGGGAGGCCGTCTGCTCCGCTACGCGCCCCTGGGCGATCTCTTCGCGCGGGCTGAGGAGCACCCCACGGGCCCGGCCGAGGCAGCGCTTCGTGCGGCCGAGTTGGACGTCGTGTTCCTGGTCAGCAGCGTCGCCCCCTGGGTCGCCGCGCGCCTCGGCTCCATCGCGCCCATGGTGCGGTTCGTCCAGGACCACACCTTCTTCTGCCCCGGGCTGAACAAGCGGCGCAGCGATGGCTCGATCTGCTCCCGCCCCGCTCCCCTCGCCTGCGCGCCTCGCGTGCTGGACGGCGGCTGCCGAGATCTCCCGACCGGCTGGATCGGACTGCGCCGGGTGCTGGGCCGCGCCCGCGACCTCCGCCGGCGTGGCAGCGCGCGCGCCCTCGTCGTGGCCTCGAGCTACATGCGGGACGAGGTCGTGGCAGCGGGCGTCCCCGCTGACCGCGTGACGACCCTGCCCTACTTCACGCGCGCCACGCCGGGCGACGAGGCCCCGCTGCGCGCCGACTGCGCGGAGTTCCTCGAGCGCCAGCAGGGACGTCCCCTCGTCCTCTGCGCGGCACGCCTGGTGCCGGAGAAGGGACTCGACTTCCTGCTGGAGGGAGTCGCACGGGTCCCGGGGTGCGCGGCGGTGATCGCCGGCGACGGCCCGGAGCGCACGCGCCTCGAGGCGGCCGTCGAGGGTCATGGCCTCATCGACCGGGTCCACCTGACCGGCTGGATCGACGTGGAGTCCATGCGGGCCCTGCTGCGCCACTGCCGGGTCTCGGTCATGCCGAGCCTGTGGGCGGAGCCCTTCGGCATCGTCGGCCTGGAGGCCATGGCCGCGGGGCGGGCCACGATCGCCACGGCCGCCGGAGGCGCGCTGGAGTGGACCGCCGCGGAGGAGACGGGCCTCCTCGTGCCCCCGGGCGACGTGTCCGCCCTCGTGACTGCGCTTGGCCGCATGTGCGAGGACCCCGACCTGGCGGCTCGCCTCGGAGCCGCGGGAAAGGAGCGCGTGGAGCGGCTCTACCGGGCGCCCCGCCACGTCGAGGGCCT
>WTJQ01000077.1 GCA_011524785.1 Planctomycetota bacterium
ATCCAGACCGGCAAGCACAGCCATCGCAACGGCTTCCGGGACAACGGCGACCGCTTCGACGGAGACCAGGTCACCTTCCCCAAGCTCCTGCAGGCCGCGGGCTACGACACGGCCCTGTTCGGCAAGTGGCACCTGGGCACGACGCCTCAGGGCTTCGACGCCTGGGAGGTCCTCCCCGGCCAGGGCGACTACTACAACCCCAAGCTCCTCGGCCCCGAGGGCGACCGGGTGGTCGAGGGGTACTGCACGGACATCGTCACCGACCTGGCCCTCGAGTGGCTGGACGGCCGCGAGGACGCGGACGCGCCCTTCCTCCTGATGTGTCAGCACAAGGCGCCGCACCGCACCTGGATGCCGGCGCCGCGGCACCTCGACCTCTACGACGACGTCGAGCTTCCCGAGCCCTCGACCCTCTTCGACCAGCACCTGGACGACGCCTCCCCCGCCCGGCTGCAGGAGATGGAGATCGACCGGGACATGAACCTCGTCTACGACCTGTTCGTCGAGCCCTGGGAGGGCTGGGACCCCAAGGCCGGCTTCGCGAACGACGGCAGCGGCTACCGGAACCTCCAGCGCATGACGCCGGACCAGCGGTCCGCGTGGGACGCGGCGTACGCCGACGAGAACGCCGCCTTCCTCGAGCGCTACCTGGCGGGCGACCTCGAGGGCGAGGAGCTCGTGCGCTGGAAGTACCAGCGCTACATGAAGAACTACCTGCGCACGATCCGCGGGGTCGACGACAGCGTCGGACGGCTGCTGGAGGGCTTGGAGGCGCGCGGCCTCGCCGACGACACGCTGGTCGTCTACTCCTCGGACCAGGGCTTCTACCTCGGGGACCACGGCTGGTTCGACAAGCGCTGGATGTACGAGGAGAGCCTGCAGATGCCCCTCATCGCCCGCTGGCCGGGGGTCGTCCCCGCCAACGCCATCGACGAGCACCTCGTCCAGAACCTCGACTACGCCCAGACCTTCCTCGAGCTGGCGGGCGTCGAGGCCCCGGACGACATGCAGGGACGCTCCCTGGTCCCCCTCCTGCGCGCCGAGGATCCCGGCGACTGGCGAGACGCCATCTACTACCACTACTACGCCTTCCCGAGCATCCACCGGGTCGCGCGCCACCACGGCGTGCGGACGGCGCGCTGGAAGCTGATCCGCTACCACCAGTTCGACGAGTGGGAGCTCTTCGACCTCGAGGCCGACCCCCACGAGCTCACCAATCTCTACGGCACGCCCGGCATGGAGGAGCGGACCCGCGACCTGAAGCGCCGCCTGATGCAGCTCCGCGTGCAGTACGGGGACGACAGCGACGTCTCGGTGCAGCCCGCGGCCTGGCGCCAGCGCTTCGAGGTGCGGCGATGAGGAGTCTGGCCGTCCTCCTCGGCGCCTCGATCGCGCTCGTGTCGTGCACCTCTCCCGGGGACCGTCAGGTCGAGTCCGCGGAGACCGAGCGTCCGCACATCGTGCTGATCATGGCGGACGACATGGGCTACACGGACATCGGGTGCTACGGCAGCGAGATCCGGACGCCCCACCTGGACGCGCTCGCCGAGGGCGGCGTGCGCATGACCCAGTTCTACAACACGTCGCGCTGCTGCCCGACCCGCGCCGCCCTGCTCACCGGCCTCTACTCGCACCAGGCCGGCATCGGCCTGATGGAGGGTGACCGCGGCACGGACGCGTACCGGGGCATCCTGAACCGCAGCTGCGTCACCCTGGCCGAGGCCCTGGGCGCGGCCGGGTACGGCACCTACATGGCGGGCAAGTGGCACGTCACCAACCAGTGGAGGCCGGAGGGGCCGAAGGAGTCGTGGCCGCTGGGCCGGGGGTTCGATCGCTTCTACGGGACGATCCGCGGAGCCGGGAGCTTCTGGGACCCGGCGACCCTGTGCCGCGATGACACCTACATCACGCCGGAGAACGACCCCGAGCTCTCCGCCGACGGCTGGTACTACACGGACGCGATCAGCGACCAGGCCGCACGCTTCGCCCGCGAGCACCTCGCGAGCAGTGAGGACCCGCTGTTCCTGTACGTGGCCTACACCAGCGCCCACTGGCCCATGCACGCGCCCGAGTCCTGGATCGCCCGCTACCAGGGGGTCTACGACGAGGGCTACGGGCCGCTGCGTGCGACGCGGCTCGAGCGGGCTCGTCGCCTGGGGGTCCTCGATCCGTCGTGGCCCATGAGCGCGGCCACGGACGACTGGTCCCGCAATCGGAACCAGGCCTGGGACGCCCGCAACATGGAGACCTACGCGGCCATGGTCTCGTGCATGGACGCCGGGATCGGCCGGGTGCTCGCCGCCCTCGAGGAGGCCGGGGAGCTCGACAACACGCTGGTGATCTACCTGCAGGACAACGGCGCCTGCGCCGAGGGCATGGGGCGCGGCTCCAACGAGGCCAAGCGCCAGCCGGACCTCGAGGGCCGCATGGCCGTCGACCAGCTGCAGCCGAAGATCTGGCCCCCCATGTGGACCCGGGACGGGGAGTGGGTCTCGACCGGCCCGGAGGCCATGGCGGGCCCGGCCGACAGCTACGTGGCCTACGGCCGCGGCTGGGCCAACGCCTCGAACACGCCCTTCCGGGGCTTCAAGCACGACGCCTACGAGGGCGGGCTCAGCACGCCGTTCATCGTGCACTGGCCGGCCCGCTACGGCGCCGCGCACGCGGGCTCGATCGTGGACCCGCCCGCGCACCTGATCGATCTGATGCCGACGCTGCTGGACGCGGCCGGTGCCGCCTACCCCGCGAGCTACGGGGGCAACGCGATCCAGCCCATGGAGGGAGTCAGCCTCCTGGACGCCTGGGCCGGCAGCGACCTGGAGCGCCCGGCCCCCCTCGCCTTCGAGCACCACGGCAACCTCGCCCTGCGCGACGGCCGCTGGAAGATCGTGAGCCAGTACCGCGCGAAGCAGCCCCGCACCTGGGAGCTCTACGACATGGAGCAGGACCGCACCGAGCTCACCGACCTCGCCGCGCGGCACCCCGAGCGCCTGGAGGCCATGGTCGCGGCCTGGCAGGCCTGGGCCGACCGGGTCGGCGTCCGGACCTGGCCCCTCTGACCCTCGACGGCCCGCGCCGCCCTCAGACGATCCCGCCGCCCTTCACCGGCGCGCGCTTGCGCGCACGACGGCGCTCGGAGTGCCAGTCGTCCGAGCGGCCGTGGAAGAGGAACGCCACGTCGAGGGCGTCCGCCAGCTCCTGCGCGCGCCGCGCGATGACCGCCAGGTTCCCGTGACCCCGGCAGAGGTTCGCGCGGCGAACCTCCTCGCCCTCGC
>WTJQ01000061.1 GCA_011524785.1 Planctomycetota bacterium
CGACGCCAAGGGCGTCCCGATGGTCTTCAGCGGTGCCCGCCACTTCCGCCACTAGCGGGCACGAGCCCGCTTGCTTCTTGCCGAAGCTCTGACAGGTCTCGAGCGGACCGATGAAGGACGCGAGGCCGGCCCCCCGGAGGGGACCGGCCTCGCTGCACGAGAGAGAGGAGGCCCGGGGGTCAGTCCCCCGGGTGGAGGTCGGCGACGGCCTGGGATGCGGGGGCCGGCAGCTCGAGGTGGACGGCCAGGCCGTCCGCGTCCGGGACGACGCGGGCGATCCCGTCGGCCTCGAGCCAGTCGTAGACGGCGTCGAGGGGAGAGGCCAGCCCCATGTGGGGGATGACCGTGGGGCGGATCGTGCCGTGGGTGTAGATCTTCGAGAACAGGGCCAGCAGGACCTGGCGCTCCCCGTCGAAGATCCCGCCGCCGGAGTTCCCGATGTAGGTCGGCGCGCTGATCATCCAGTAGCGCGTTCCGTCGAGGGCATGGTCGGTGTCGGCGATCTCGCCGCGGGTCGGGATGGGCTCGTTGCCCAGCGGGCAGCCCACCGCGTAGACCTCCCCGAACACCCGGCTGCGGGCGAGGGTCGAGCGCGAGGCGAGGCGCGCTCCGAAGGGCACCGCGTCGCGGCTCCGCAGCTCGAGCAGGGCGGCGTCGAGGGCCACGTTGTGGCCCACGAGGGAGGCCAGCTCGTGGCGCGAGCGATCGGGCAGGTGCAGCTCGACCGGGATCAGCTTGTCCGGGCCGATGGCGTCCGCCTGGATGTCCCGAACCACGTGCCACGCGGTCAGGACCAGCGTGCGGTGTCCGCGGCCGTCCGGGTGGGGGTGCGAGGCCAGCACGACGCCGGACCCGACCGTCGAGACGCCCTCGAGGCGCACGGTCGGACCCACCATGGTGCGCCAGCGCGTCTCCGGGTCGGCGACGCCGACCTGGGCGCCCAGGTCCGCGACCTGGCCCCCGAAGTGCTCGACCCTGTGGGAGGCGGCACTCACGGCCTCGGAGAGCCCGTTCCAGCGCTGCTCCTCCTCGGTGCGGAGGGCGGCGAGGGCATCGGCCACCTCGGCCTGGACCTCGGTGCGCACGGCGTCGACCGCGGTGAGCGCTGCGGTCTGCTCCGCGGCGCGCTGCTGGCTCTGGCGGCTGAGGTCGGCGAACTCGGCGCGCAGTCCGCCCAGCTCGGCCTGCAGGCGCGCAAGCTCCTGGGCCGGGGTCGCGAGGACGGCGGTCCGCTCGCGGCGGAGGTTCGCCGACTCGGCCTCCATCTCGCGGCGCAGCTCACCCAGCTCGCAGAGGGCGGCGTGCACGCCGGCCCCCAGGTCGGTGAGGCGCGCGAGCAGGTGCTCGGGGACGGCAGGCGCGGCCTCCTGCGCGTCGGCGCGCAGGGACTCCACCTGGGACTCCAGGTGCTGGACTCGGGAGACGCCCACGGCCGCTACGGCGGCGAGGAGCCGCAGGGTCTCGAATGCGCTGGGGTGGTCGATCCCGAGGGCGAAGCACGCGCGAGCGCGGGTCGCGGGGTCCTCCTGCTCGAGGAGGCTGCGGAGCGCGTCCTCGTGGCCCGAGACGCCGCGGTCGGCCTGGGCCGCGAGGATCGCGTTCCAGGAGGGCGGCGGAGCGGGCAGGCTGAGCGGACCGCTCGGGAGCTCGAGCCGGTTCGGGCTCGCGGCGCAGGCCGCGAGCAGGAGGGGAGCGAGGAGTCGGACGCTGGGCATGGCGGGTCGGATCCGGTCCGGGGCCGGAGGAGCCCGTCAGGATAGGCGCGGACCGACCTCAGCGCTGCGGTGCCTCTCCGCCCTGCTCGGAGGCCTTGGGCTTGGCGCGCCTGCGCTTGCCGCCTCCTCCGCCGAGGTAGGGGTGCTCGTCGAACTCCAGGGTGAGCGGGTCCAGGGCCCGCGGGTCCTCCAGCTCGAGGAGGCGCGCCTGAAGCTGCTCGCGCAGCTCGTCGAGGGCCGCGGCATGCCGCGGATCGTCAGCCACGTTGCGAACCTGACCGGGGTCCTCGCTCACGGCGTAGAGCTCCTCCGCCGGGCGCTTCCCGAAGGCGAGGTCGAAGGCGCGTGCGTGATCCGCGTCGTCCCCGCGGTGGGCGAAGATGTAGTCCTTGGTCGGCCCCCCGTCGCAGTCGGCGAACCACTGGTCCGGGAGGTTCGTGCGGTCCTGGTCGCCGGTCCCGGCGGGCCACCAGTCCGGACGGTAGTTGCGCACGTAGAGGTAGTCGTCCGTGCGAAGGCCGCGCGAGGGGTAGCCGCCCATGTTGGGTGCCTCCTGTGCAGGCGTGTGGCGCTCGCGCCCGAAGACCGCGAAGGGCCGCGTGTTCGCTCGGGCGCGGCCGCGGGCCGTCGAGCGCAGCAGATCTGCGAAGGAGCTGCCCGTCATGGCCTCGGGCACGGGCGCGCCAGCCAGCTCGAGGAGCGTGGGCGCGACGTCCGCGAACGACACGAAGTCGTCGAGGGTGCGGCCCGCGGGGATCCCTGCCGGCCAGCTCATGGCGAAGGGGACGCGGACCCCCGAGTCGTAGAGGTTCCCCTTCCCGCGAGGGAACGGCATGCCGTGATCCCCCGTCATGATCACGATCGTGTTCTCGAGCATGCCGCGGCGCTCGAGGTGACCGAGCATCGTCTGCACCTGCGCGTCCCAGAGCTCGACCTCGAAGTAGTAGTCCGCGACGTCGCTGCGGACCTCGGGTGCGTCCGGGAAGTGCTCGAAGAGGTGCACGGCGTCCAAGTCGATCCCCTTGCGAGCTCCCGAGCCCGTGTCGTAGTCCCGGTGCGGGTTGCTGGTACCGATCCAGAAGAAGAAGGGGCGACCGTCGTCCGCCTTCAGGAACTCGTCCACGTTGATCGCGGCCTTCGTCATGGGGTGGTCGCCGTGGACCTCGACCCAGCCGTCGAGCTTGCCGGGGCCCCAGGACTTCGCGCGGTTGCGTCCGGTGCGGTAGCCGGCGTCGCGCAGGAGGTGAACGAAGCTCTCGTGCTCCGCGGGGAGGGTGCTCCAGAGGTTCGCGCCGGGGCCCAGCTGCCAGTGGTACTTGCCCGTGATCAGCGCGTTCCGGCTGGGCGTACAGGACGGGCTCGTGGTGTAGGCCTGGCGGAGGAGGACCCCCTCGGCGGCGATCCGGTCGAAGGCGGGGGTCGTGACGGCCTCGTCCCCATAGGCGCCGGCGTGGGGCCAGCCCCAGTCGTCGGCCATGCAGAGCACGATGTTCGGGCGCTCGTCCGGCTGCGGAGGGGGGGCGTCAGCCGTGGCGAAGGGGACGAGGAGGAGGGGGA
>WTJQ01000442.1 GCA_011524785.1 Planctomycetota bacterium
CGCGTGTCCTCGTCCCTCCACGACCGCCTCGGACGCCCCCTGCACAGCCTGCGGGTCTCGGTGACCGACCGGTGCAACCTACGCTGCGCCTACTGCATGCCAGAGGAGGAGTACACGTGGCTGGAACGCGACCACCTCCTGCGCTTCGGCCAGCTGACGGAGATCGTCCAGGCCGCCGTTCGGCTCGGAACGCGCCGCGTGCGACTCACGGACGGCGAGCCTCTCCTCCGGCGTGAGCTCTGGCGCCTGGTGGAGCAGCTGGCCTCGCTCGAGGGGCTCGAGGACGTCGCCCTCACGACCAACGGGGTCCACCTCGAGGAGGCCGCGGAGCCGCTGGCGCGGGCCGGCCTGGCGCGCGTCACGATCAGCCTCGACACCCTGGATCCGGAGCGCTTTCGCGCCCTGACCCGCCGCGACGCCCTGGAGCCCACCCTACGCGGCATCGAGGCGGCGTGCGCCGCCTTCCCCGGGCGCGTCAAGGTCAACACCGTCGCGATGAAGGGCGTGAACGACGGCGAGGTCGAGGCCCTCCTGCGCTGGGCATGGGACAGGGGGATCCAGCTGCGCTTCATCGAGTACATGGACGTCGAGGGTGCGACCCGCTGGCAGGAGGCCAAGGTCCTGCAGGTGGAGGCGCTCCTCGAGCGCATCGCCTCGAGCTTCGGCGCGGTCACCGAGGTCGACACGCCGGCCTCGGCCCCCGCGCGCCGCTACCGCCTCCCGAACGGGCAGGTCTTCGGAGTGGTGGCCTCGACCACGCAGCCGTTCTGCGCGTCCTGTGACCGGGCACGGCTCACGGCTGACGGGCACCTGTTCACCTGCCTCTACGGCCGGGAGGGACTGGACCTCGCCACCCCCCTGCGCCAGGGCGAGGACTCGGACGCGCTCGCTCGGAGGATCGAGCGCGCCTGGCGCCAGCGCGCCGACCAGGGTGCAGTCGACCGCCTTGCTCTGAGCAATCGCGAGGGGGCCCTCACGACCTCCGGCGCCCTGCGGTCCTCGCCCCGTCGCGAGATGCACACCAAGGGCGGCTGAGCCCTCTATCCTCAAACTCCCCCGGACCACTGCCCCGCGGCTCTACTGGCCACCATGCTGTCCCTCCTCCTCACCGGCGCGCTCCTGGCTCCTCTCCAGGACGCCCCTGCCCCTGACGCCCCCACGCCGGAGGTCGCGCAGGCCAAGATCGACACGGCGATCGATCGAGGCGTCGAGTGGCTGCTGCGGTGTCAGGAGCTCGACGGGTCCTGGCGATACCACGTGGACAGCTACCCGTCGGGCCAGACCGCCCTCTCGCTCTACACGCTCCTCAAGTGCGGCGTAGCGCGTGACCACCCCAGCGTCGTTCGAGCCCTCCGCTTCCTGGCCACCCAGGACGACCGACGCACCTACACGCTCGGCTGCCTGCTCATGGCGCTCGCCGAGCACGACCCCGAGGGGCACAAGGAGTGGATCGAGCGCGCGGTCGAACAGCTCCTCGAGGCCCAGGGGCGGGGCTTCTCGTACCCGGGCTACCACGAGGACCTCTCGCTCACCCAGTACGCGGCCCTGGGGCTTCGCGCAGCCTCCAAGGCCGGCGTGGAGGTCGATCAGCGCTCCTGGTACCGGATGATGGACTACGCGCTCGGCAACCAGTTCGATGCCTACCGCGGCCCCGGAGGCTTCTCCTACGTGAAGGGCTCGGTCTACTCGGGCTCCATGACGACCGCGGGCATCGCGGTCCTCGCGATCGCGACCCAGCAGCTCGACGCCGCCGGGAAGCTCAAACCGGCCAGCGAGAAGGAGGCCAAGAAGGCCATCGAGCGCGGAATCGAGTGGCTCGCGGCCCATGCGGCCGTCGAGAACAACCCGATCCCCGACGAGCCGAGCCACGGGGCCTCGAACATGCGGCGCCACTACTGGCTCTATGGCATGGAGCGCGTGGCCGGACTGCTCGAGCTCGACCGCTTCGGGTCGTTCGAGTGGTACCCGCGCACGGCCGCGGCCCTGGTGGCCGAGCAGAGCAAGCAGGGCTCTTGGGGACCGGCCCCGCACCACCAGGCCGGGAACCAGTCGAAGACCTGCTTCGCGCTGCTGTGCCTGCGTCGGGCAACCGCCTCCAGCACCGGGGAGCACTCGCGCAAGGGCGACCTCTACGGGACCGACGACCCCGAGGGCGGCATCAACCTCCGCGCCGCTGGCGACACCCCGATCAACGTCTGGATCTCCAGCTACGGGAAGAAGGTCACCGAGCCCTACGAGTGGGTGGAGGACGAGGGCAAGGGGCCGCGGGTCGCCCGCGTCGAGCTGATGTGCGGGGACGAGGTCCTCGGAACCCTTCAGGGCGACCCGACCAAGCCGGTGGGCGGGAAGCGCTTCGCCTGGCGCCACACCTTCGCGGAGCCCGGGACCTATGCGCTCCGAGCCCGCGCCTGGCTGGTGCATCCCGGCGAGGCGCCGGAGGACGCGGAGCCCGTCGACTCGGAGCCCCTCGAGGTGGTCATCGACGAGGTCCTGACGCCGTGGATGCTCTCCCAGGCCGAGGCTGCCGACCTCAACCTGCTGCGGGGCGTGGAGCTCGAGGTCGAGGCCTCGAGCAGCCTGAACAACGGCTGGTCCCCGGCCTTCGCCGTGGACGGGCGCATGGGACGCGGCTGGCTCTCGGCCGCCTCCGACGCGACTCCCAGCATCCGGATCGACCTGGACAAGCCGGTCAAGGCCGGCGCCCTCGTCCTGACCCACGCCCGTCAGGTGCCCACGGAGAACCGGACCCTGGGACGCGCGGTCCGCATCGCCCTCTCGATCAACAAGAAGAGGGCCGTCGAGTTCGCGCTCGATCCCCGGGTGGACCGCGAGATCGTGCTGCCCTTCAAGAAGGCCGAGCGGGTTCGGAGGATCGAGCTCACCATCCTCGAGCGAACGGGTGAGGGTGCCTACAAGGACTCCGCGGGCTTCCAGGAGATCGCGCTCCGGAGCGGCGGCTGAGCCCGCCGGCCACGAGAGAGAGGCTCAGGCGTCGCGGCTGCCGGGCCAGCTGAGGGGCACGCCGATCGGCACGACGCGGACCTCTCCGCACAGGCTCGGTCCATCCCCGCACCCGTGGCCCGGCTTGCGCGCAGCGAACGTCAGGGTGACGGAGGCGGGGAGCGTCGCCGGATCGGCTTCACCCGTTGCCAGGTCGAGCCCGGTGGGGCCATCCAGAGCCACGACGACGCGGTCCTCCGCGCTCACGCAGCGCCTCACGGCATCCAGCCGGTGGGCCAGCTCGGCGCGCAGCGGGGCCGAGGCC
>WTJQ01000218.1 GCA_011524785.1 Planctomycetota bacterium
ATCCGTCGGTCGCTGGTCGCGGACGGCCGGCACCTTGCGCAGCGCGTCGAGCACGCGCTTCATCTCCTCCCTCGTCAGGAGTCCGCGCTCGACGGCGATGCGCAGCCGGCGCTGGAGACTGGCCATGTCGTCCTCCTGCGTGATCACGCTCGTGACGGGCGTGGTCGGGGTCTCGGCCGAGGCCGAGGTGGCCAGTCCGCCCGTGGCCAGGGCGACCAGGGCCAGGGTGGCGGCGCCGAGCGGGCGACTGGTCCGAGTGGCGGTGGGGGTCAGGATCGTGCGGATGCGTTGCATGAGGGTGCCCTCTCGTGGGCGGGCAGGCAGGGCTGCCCGGGTTTGGAGACGCTGGGCCTCGAGGTTGGTGAGCGCCTCGGCGAGGAGGCGAGGTTCGTCGATGACCGTCAGGGCGAGCTGGTCCGTGCACAGCTCTCGCTGCTTGCGGACCTCCCGCAGGAGTCGCCACACGACGGGGTGGAAGAAGAGCAGCACCTCGGCGATGGCGAGGAGTGCGTTGACCGCGTGGTCGGAGCGCCGGAGGTGGGCGAGCTCGTGGGCGAGCACGGCCTCCACCTGGGCCGTGGAGAGGCGCGTCAGCATCGCCACCGGCACCACGATCGCCGGGCGCCACCAGCCGATCAGGGCCGGGCTGGCGAGCCGCTCACTGACGAGGAGGCGCGGCGCGCGTCGGAGTCCGAGGCGCTCGCCAACCGACTCGAGCACGAGCGTCCAGTGCCTGGCCTCGGGGGGCGACGCGGAGCGCACGATGGACCGCGCGCTGGCCCACTGGGCAGTGCCGCGCAGGGCCATGAACGCGCAGCCGAGGACCCACGTCCATGCGGAGAGGACCTCCCAGCGAGGCACCGAAGCAGGTTCGGGAGTGACCAGGAGAGCGTCGAGCGCAGCTCCGGCGGCGAGCTCGGGGAGGAGCAGCTCGATGGGGGACGCTGGGGAGCCGGTCCGGAGCTGGACGAGGAGCGTGCCCGCGAAGGTCACCACGCAGGCCAGCGCGCCGGCGAGAGCGACGTCGTGCCGGCGCTGGGCGTCCTCCGCTCGCACGGCGCGCAGCGCGAGCGCCACCACCGCGCCGATGACGGCGCCCTGCCAGAGGAAGGCGACGACCGCGGTGCCCACGGCCTGGAGTGCGGCGTCGATCACGACCGAGCCTCCAGGTCGTCGAGGAGGCGCCGGATCTCGGCCAGCTCCTCCGGCGTGGAGCGGCGCACGGACAGCGCCTGCAGGACGAGCTCGCCCGGGGAGCCCGAGAAGGCCTTGTCGAGCAGGTCTCGGACCAGGCGCTTCTGCGTCTGCCGCTGGGCCTGGGCCGGCCAGAACACCTGGGGCCGCACCTCGGTGTCACGCTCCAGCAGGCCCTTGGTGACCATGATCTGCATGAGCTTGAGCACGGTCGTGAGCCCCACGCCGGTGCGGGGCCCCAGCACCTCGTGCACCTGGCGGACCGTCGAGCGGCCCTGGTCCCAGAGGACCTCCAGGATCGCGACCTCGGCCTCGGTCGGCATCGGGGGGGGCGTGGCGCGCGTCATGGCTCGGTTATACGAAGCGTTTCGTGATTGTGGGTGGCGTTTGGCCTTTTTTACGAATGCGTTCGTAATGTGTCGGGGCATTCCTCGCCGGGCGAGGGGGGAGCCGTTGCGATCCCGGGCATCGAGGGCCCAGGACGTGCCCTCCTCCCGTTCCAGTCCGGGACCGCGAGTCGCGGGGCACCGCGCCCCGGCGCGGGCCCTAGGCTGCCTCCTTCAAGCTGATGGACACCTCCAACGACCGCACCGCTCTCCGGGCCTCCCTGGCCGCCCTCGACGACCCTGCTCGCAAGGTCATCGGCGGCCTCGTGGCGCTGATGATCCAGCACCCCGACCAGGTGCAGGACCCGGAGTGGATGGCCGAGCAGCTGACGCAGCTGGTGCTCCTCGTGCGGCAGCCGGAGCTCGAGGAGCTGCCGGACGCGGCCGCTGGCCTGGCGATCGTGCAGGCGGAGCTCCAGGCCTCCGGGGACGAGTGGATGCGGCTCGCGTTCGGGGTCTTCACGGCCACGGCGGAGGACCTCGCCTCCCAGGTCGGGGAGGGGCTGTCTCGGTCCCAGGCCCTGGCGCACGCGCTCGGGTACCTGATGGAGGCTCCGGGGGCGTGAGGGAGCCTGCGGCCCTCTCTCCGTCGCCTCGTACCACCACCTCCCCCGCCCGCCCAGAGGGTGACGCGCCTCGGGCGCGCGGGTTGCACGGGGCGCGTCGGCCTCAGGCTCCGTCCTCGCCCTCGATCCCCAGGAGCAGGTCCCGTCGCTCCCGCGCGAGGACCACGTCCCGGGTCCGCAGCGACAGGCGCACGCGCCGCTTGGTGTGCGGCGTCGGGTGAACGGTGTAGTGGAGCCACCAGGTCCCGTGGTTGTTCCACAGGTGGTGGTTGGGGTTGTCCGGATCGATCCGGACGGACAGGGTCGGCTGCACGATGCGCTCCTTGGTTGGATTCCCCGAGGCGCATCGGGACGCGCGCCCCGCCCGCGGGGTGCGGACGGCTCGCGCCGGAGACTTGGTTCACGGCGGCTGCCGTGCACATCGACCTCTTCGAGAGGTCAGCCACCTTGGCTCTCCGCGCCAGGTTGGCAGGCCCGCGCGAGGCGGACCGTTCCCGATGTGCCCTCATCATCGGCGAAGCGGGCCGGGAGCACCAGCCCGGTTCGTGTCATGGTCCGAGTCCGAACCAGCTGCGGACCTTCATGAACCGCTGAACTCGCCGCGCCGGATCAGTCCGCGAACCAGCGCATCAGCTGCTCGACGCTCGGGATCCTCCGCCGCTCCATGAACCCGAGCAGCGGGACGCAGAGGACGAGGAACGCGGCCGCCAGCGCCAGCGCCGTCGGCTGGTCGAGGGCGTTGCGCCAGTAGAGGGTCGTCTCCTCCCCGCGCGCGATCGCCAGGACCCAGAGCGGCCACACGTGCACCACGTGATGCAGCAGGTACAGCGTGAACGAGGCGCGGCTGAAGCGCGTGGTCAGCGTCCTCCAGAGCGAGGGGCCGGCCCCCTCCCGATCGACGAAGCGCGCGAGCAGCCCGAGGAGGAGCAGGACCGTCCCGATCGACGTCAGAACGTAGCCCGTCGTCGGCGGGAACATGCGACGGCCCCCGAGCTGGGCGTGGAGGTCGGGTCCCACGAGTCCTGAGAGCACCACCACGACGACCTGGCTCAGCACGAGCAGC
>WTJQ01000408.1 GCA_011524785.1 Planctomycetota bacterium
GCCTTGCGAGGATCGAGAACCGATGGGCGGGCGCGGAGGAGGGCCCGGGCCCGGCCGCGTCCACGACGGGCGGCTCGGCGGCTCCCGATCTCGCGCCCCTCGCCGAGGCGCTGGGGGGGAGGGGGAGCAGGCGCCTGGTGGAGGAGCTGCTGCAGGCCGTTGGGGAGGATGGGCTGCTCGGACCGGGGGCCGATGCCGCGCTCGTCGGGCTCGGGGCCAGCGCGGCGCAGCGACGACGCTTCCGAGCTGCCGCGACCCTGGCGAGTCGACTGCTCCCCGGGCACCGAGACCCGCTGAGGGCAGGCGCGGAGCTCCGCCCCTCGACGGCGGCCCGTCGCCTCCTGCTCGAGACCTGCGGGCTGGAGGTGGAGACCTTCTGGGTCCTCCTGCTCGACGGTCGGCA
The DNA here is from genome assembly GCA_011524785.1 of Planctomycetota bacterium. Classification (GTDB taxonomy): domain Bacteria; phylum Planctomycetota; class UBA1135; order UBA1135. Next base: position 404 of record WTJQ01000408.1, read on the forward strand.
TCGCCTCACCCTGCTCCGCAGGGTCTCCATGGGGACCCTGACGGCCTCCCTCGTCCATCCGCGGGAGGTCTTCCGGGAGGCCATCCGCGCCGGAGCCGCCGCCCTCGCGGTCGGGCACAACCACCCGAGCGGCGACCCGGAGCCGAGCGTGGAGGACTGGGCGGTGACTCAGCGGCTCCACGAGGCCGGCAGGCTGTTGGGCATCCCGCTGGTGGACCACCTGGTGGTGGGGGGGCGCTCCTGGGTCAGCCTGCGGGCGCGTCCTGGTTGGCCCCGTGGGCCCGGACGAGGAGCGAGGCCCCGACCACCGCCGCAGTGCTCGTCCTGAGGACGAGCGGGCCGAGGCCGAGCCCGTGGGCCCCCGACGAGCGCAGAAGTTCGAGCTCCTCCGAGCTCCAGCCACCCTCGGGGCCAACGAAGAGGCTCAGCCTCGGAGGACCCTGGCGAATCGAGGGGCGCTCGTGAGCGGAAGGGGTCTTGTGAGCCGAGGCAGGCTCGTAGAGGTCTTCAGGGTCCGAAGATCCGGCCTCGAGATAGAAGCTGGATCCGGCCTCGCTGCTCGCCCGAGCCAGGGCTCGTTCGAGGTCCAGGGGCTCCGCGATCTCGAGGTCCCAGAGGCGCAGGCACTGCTTGGATGCCTCATGAGCGGCGCGTTCCAGGCGGTCGGGGCGGACTCGGGCTCCTCCTGGATCCTGGCTCCGCTGCGTCGTCAGGGGGACCCAGCGCGCCGCACCGACCTGGGCGAGCTGGTCGGCCATGGTCTCGGCTTCGCCCTGCCGCGGGATCGGGGCGAGCACGGTCAGGTGGGGCAGCGAGGAGCCAGGATCGCCCGGTCGAGGCTCCGTGCGGGCGGCGCCGTCGAGGGCCAGCTCGAGGGTGCGTCGGTCGGCGTGCGCGACCGTCAGGGGCCACTCGCTGCCCTGGCCATCGAGGCCCAGCAGCCGGTCCCCTGGAGCGAGGCGCAGGACCCGAAGCGCGTGCGCCTCGTCGGCCTCCGTGAGGCGAGGCGGCAGGCCGTCCTCGGAGGGGCGCAACCGGAAGCGTCGCAGGGGGGCATCACCACGCCGTCTGGGCATGTCAGGAGCGTAGCGGGCGCGGGGCGGACGCCGTTACCCTGGGCGCCCCTGGGGTTAGTCCCCCTGCCTCCTGAAGCCGCCAGAGCGGCGTTCGCCGAGCCTCCGGGCCCCCTCCATGTCGGATCGACCCTCCCTGCGCTTCCTCTCCGGCGACCGAGCCGGCGAGGTGGTCCCCCTCACGGGGCCCACGTTCACCATCGGGCGGCGCCCGGGCAACTCGCTCCAGGTCGCCGATCCCTCGGTCTCGGGCAAGCACGCCGAGCTGACCCTCGACGACCTCGGGCTCGTGGTGCAGGACCTGGGCAGCACCAACGGCACGCGCGTGGACGACGAGCGCATCGTCGAGGAGCGGGTCCAGGCCGGCGCGGTCCTGCGCTTCGGCAACGTGGAGCTGCGCTTCGAGGATGGCAGCGAGGCGCCTCTGGCGGGCGGCACGAGTGAGCCGGTCGGCCATGCGGCTGGCGCCTCTGGCGGCGAGCTCGTCCTGGAGGAGCCCGATGCGGCCGGGACGATCGATGCCGCCAAGCTCGAGGCCAGCCGTCGAGGCTCCAAGGTCCTCCCCTTGATCATCGTGCTGCTCGCTGCGGGGGCTGGCGCGGCCTGGTACCTGCTCCCCTCGCCCAGCGACTCCGGCGGCGGACAGGGCGCGACGGCACCTGCTCCTGTGAGTGCTCCCGCTGGTGAGCTCCTCGCAGCCAGCTACTCGTTCGAGGCCGATGCCGGTGCCTGGAGCGCACCGGACGACGCGGCTCCCGCCTTCGACACGTCGCGCATGGCGCGTCGGTCCGGACGGGTCGGCCTGCTCGCGGAGCTCGACCCGGCACTGGGCGTGCAGACCCACCTCTCCCCCGAGGTGCGCGTGAGCGAGGGGCGGTACCGCGCCTCCGTCTCCTTCCGCGCTCCGGACGCCGGGGCCGAGGGGCGCCTCGCCGTCGAGCTCGCCTCGTCCCGCGAGGACGGCCCGCGCGCGCTCTCCATTCGAACCCCCTGGGCTGGCCTCTCCGACGAGTGGCTGGACACGGAGCTGCCGCTCGAGGTGCCGCCCGGCTACGACCGTGCCCACGTCTCCCTCGAGGCTCGTGCCTCGGGCGCCGTCACCGAGGGCGATCCTGTCCTGGTCGAGGTTCACGCGGACGATGCCTCCCTCGTCGCCGACGGACGGAGCGCGCCCGTCCTCGAGCTGGGGACGCGTGCGCTCCTCGCGAGCGGCTCTCCGACCTCGCACGTGACCCTGGTCGACGTGCAGCGCCTGCTCCTGCCGAGCATCCGCAGGGCGGACGACGGCGCGCTCGAGGTGGCCTCGTCGGCTCGCGGCGCGCGGATCACCGCGCCTGGTGCGGCTGCGGCCAGTCGCTGGCTCGTGCGCACCGCGCCGAGCCTCACCGAGGGCGGCCTGCGGAGTCTGGGCACGACCGGGTCCGCTTCGCACCCCGCCGCCTTCGAGCGGGGCGAGGTCGAGTCGGTCCTCCTCGGCGCGGGGCGCGGCCTCGTGACCCTGCGCTGCGACGCGGGGACCGCGCTGGCCGGCCGCCCCCTGGCGGGCGGCGGCTGGGAGCTCGAGCTGACGACCCCCGGCAGCGGGGGCTTCGTGGTCCAGGTCGACTTCCAGGAGGAGCTCTCCGAGGCCCTCCAGCTGGCGAGCGGAGCCCGCAAGGCGACCCGGGAGGGGCGCGTGGGCGAGGCGCTCCAGGCGTGGCAGTCGCTGCTCGACTCCGCGCCCTACGACCGGGACGTGACCACCGAGGCAGAGGCGGCCGTGGCGAGCCTGGCCCTCGCCGCGCGCGCCGAGCTCGGCGAGCTGGAGGAGGAGATCGCGCGCGCCCGCTTCTTCCGCCTGACGGACGGCTACCGCGGCGCGATCGAGTCCGCCGACGCGTTGGCCGGCCGCTACGCCGGGACCGAGATCGCGGAGCAGGCCGAGGCGCTCATCGCGCCCCTGGAGGTCGAGCTCGATGGACTCGAGCAGGGGCGCGTCGACGACGAGCTCGCGCGGCTGGAGGCGATCCGCCTCGCGCTGCGCGCGCAGGGACAGGACCTCCTCGTCGAGGCGGTCCAGGGCCTGCTCAACACGAAGCAGGGTGGAGGTCGCTGAACCATGGCGCGCAACATGACCGCACTGGACGTGGGGGCCGGCTCGGCCGTCGCCGTCCACGGACGCTTCGAGAAGGGCTCCTTCCGCATGGCGGGCTTCGCCGCCGCCGAGGGGGGGAGCTTCGCCGACGCCTACGGGGCCCTCGAGCTGCCCTTCAAGCCGTCCGCGGCCCGCGTGGCCATCAGTGGCAAGGACCTCAACGTGCGCTACACGCGCGTCCCGCAGGTCCCGGACTGGCAGCTGCGCCGGCTGATGCGCTTCGAGGTGGCCGAGGTGGGGGACACCTCGGGCACGGAGGTCGCCAGCGACTTCAACCTGCTGCCGACGCCGCCCGAGGCGGACGGTGAGGACATCGTCCTGCTGGCCATGGCGCGCACGTCGCTCCTCGAGGAGCACGAGGCCGGCCTCGAGGAGCTCGGCGCCAGCCTGGAGTGCTTCACCCCGGCCGCGATCGGCCTCTACAACGCCTACCTCCGCCACGGCGTCGTGCAGGACGACACGGTCCTCCTCGCGAACGTGGGGCAGGACTGCGTGGACGTGGTGATCCTGCGGGGTCCCGACCTCGTCTTCGCGCGCAACCTCTCCGGCGGGGGCCGCCTGTTCCAGGAGGCCGTCGCGAGCCAGCTCGGCGTGCAGCCCGCCCAGGCCGCGCGCCTCGTCAGCGAGTTCGCCGATCTCCGGCCGGGAGCGTCCCACGCCACGCCCAACCACGAGCGGGTCTCGCGCGCCTCCTCGGCGGCGGCCGGCCAGCTGGTCTCCCTGCTCCAGTCGGCAGTGCTGTTCTGCAAGACGCAGGTCAAGCTGCCGTCGCTCAAGCTCGACCGCGTCCTCGTCACCGGCGGCACCGCGCGCATGGCGGGTCTCCCGGAGGTGCTGGGCGCGGGCCTCGGCGTGCCCGTGGAGCGCTTCGATCCCTGGGCCGTGGTCGACACCTCGGCCCTCTCGCCCGAGGAGGTCGACAGCCTCGAGGCGCATCGCGACGAGGCCGTGGTCGCCCTCGGGCTCGCCACGATGGCGACCGACCCCGAGGCCTACGGCCTCGAGATCGTGCCGCCCGCGCTCGCCGCGCGGCGGGAGCTCTACGGCCGCAAGCTCTGGCTCATCGCGGCCGCGGTCGTGGCCGTGGCCTACCTGGGCTTCTTCGCGGCGACCTCGTCCTCGCGCGCGACCGAGCTGCAGAAGCAGGAGCGTGTCGTGCGCTCGCAGGTGGCCGGCAAGCAGCGTGTCGACCAGAAGGCGCGTGAGCTCCTCGAGGAGAACGCGCGGCTCGTGGAGGAGACCCTCGAGCTGCAGCGGCTCCTGGGCACGGGCGAGCAGCTGGCGCGCACGGTCGAGGCGCTCGGCGAACACCTGCCCTCCGACTTCTGGATCGAGCGCCTCGAGGGACGCTGGGGCGTCGACACGGAGCTCGGCGTGGGGGACAACGTCCCGCGGCCGCTCGTGCTCCTGAAGGGGGCGCTCCGCCAGGGTGCGCAGGCGCCCATCGTCCAGTACCAGACCCTGGTGGAGTCCTTGGAGGGTGACCTCCCCGGCGTCCGGACCAACTCGGCCTTCGACCGCGATCGCTTCTCGATCGACCTGACCACGTTCGGGGACCCGGTGGAGCCGGCTCCCGAGCCCGACGAGGAGGAGTCCTGACCATGGACCTCGAGAACTACTGGCAGGAGAACAAGAACTTCGTCCTCTCGGTCGCGGGGGGCGCGCTCGTGTTCCTGATCGGCTTCCTCGTGCTCGACTCGAGCTACGGGGCCGACCTGCGGGGCTCGGCCGCGCGCCTCAACCGCGAGCAGCAGAAGCTGCGGCAGTCCTACTACACGAACGCCGACCTCGGCCGCGTCGAGGAGGAGCACGCCGCGCTGACCGCGGCCCTCGACCAGCTGGCGGGCGCGGCGGCCTTCCAGCCGCGCGAGGGCTTCCAGCTCCGGGACGGGGCCGGCTCGCCGAGCAACCAGTACTTCGGGCGCGTCGACCGCGTGCAGCGCGAGCTGGAGCTGCTCGCGGGCCGCGCGCGCTGCGTGCTGCCCGACGGGCTCGGGCTCGAGCCGCTCAAGACCAACGACGTGGAGGTCATCGGACGCCAGCTCGAGGCCCTCGACCTGCTCGATCGCGCCCTGCGCCGCGCCATCGAGGCGGGGGTCGATCGGGTCTCGCGCGTCGAGGTCCAGCTCGACCCGAGCCTCGGCGGGCGCTCCGGCCTGGGGCGCGTCGAGCGGACCCGCGTTCAGCTCCGCATGGTCGCGGACCCCCCCGCGATCACCGCCTTCCTCCACGCGACCCAGCGCGGCGCGACGCCTCTGGTCGTCGACAGCTACGACGCCCGCGCGGCGAGCGGCCGTGAGGACGAGGTCGCGCTCGACATCACGCTGGTGGCCGTTCGCCTCCACGAGCTCGCCGAGGAGGGCGAGGAGTAGTCATGGCCATCAAGCAGGAACAGGTCGTCTTCGCCGTCACCGCCGCCCTCCTGGGCTGGTGGGTGTCCGGCGACCTCTCCCAGGGCTCGACCCGCGGCCGGAGCCGCGGGGGCAGCCGCGCGCCCGAGCTCGAGGCCTTCCCCGCGCCGGACCCGGCGCTGGCCCTGGCCGCGCGCGACGACCTCGAGCGCCTCCCCCGGGACCTGTTCACGCCTCCGCGGGACACGGCTCCGCTCCCGCCCCTCGGCCTGGAGACGCCGCCCGAGCCTCCTCTGGACGCGCTCTGGCCGCCGCCGGCGCGGTCCCTCGGGATCGCCGCCTACTCCAAGCTGCTGCGGACCCCGGTGGTCGCCATGCCCGCGCCCGGCCTCTTCGAGACCGTCCTGACCGAGAGTGCGCCCGCACCCTTCGAGGACGTCACCGAGGAGGAGGACGAGGGCGAGGCCTCCCTCGCCATCGGCGGGGGTGACGGCGCGGACGCCGAGGAGCTGCTGAGCGCCGAGGAGCGTGCCGAGCGCATCGCCTCGTGGAAGCGCCTCTACGACTGGCTCGAGCCGGCCAACGGAGGCGCCCTGCGCTTCGGCTCGATCGTCAACGGCGAGCGCTACACCCTGGACCAGCGTCCCGCCGAGCCGATCGAGTTCGTCGAGGTCAAGCCGGACACTGGCGAGCGCGTCCACCCGCCGAACTTCCCGCCCGTGCTCTTCGAGCCCGAGCGCCTCGCGAGCTGGTCGCTGGCCGACACCCCCTCGAACCGCGTCAGCCTGTTCCGCGCGCGGGTGGGGAATCAGCTGCGGCCCGGCGACCTCGTGGAGGCCATGCAGATGGTCGACCTGTGCATCGCCGAGCGCCACAACGCTCCGGGGCTGCTCGACACGGCCGTCGAGCTCGCCCAGCTCGCGACGAGCGTGTTCGGGGAGGACGGTCAGGCCGATCCCTTCGCCGTGCTCAAGCTGGCCGAGGTCTACGAGGCCGGGTTCCGCGGCGAGGAGGCCTACGCCCTCTACCGCGGCCTGGTCGAGGGCGGCCAGCGGACGAACGCCGTGGCCTGGGCGCGGATGGCGCAGCTCGAGGCGCGCTACCGCCTCTTCGACCTCGCGGAGGAGCACTTCCTCCAGGCGATCGGCCTGAATGGGGCCAACCACTTCGCCCGGCTCGCCTACGGCCGCTTCCTGCTCGATCGGGGGCGCGGGGCCGAGGCGGTCGAGCACCTGCTCGAGGCCGAGCGCCGCGAGCCCCGCGACTCCGAGGGGCGCGCCCTGCGCGTCCTGACCCGCGGCAGCCTGGGGCATGCGCACCTCGCGGCCGGGGACCCGACCAAGGCGGCCGGGGCCTTTGGGCGTGCGATCGCGGCCGACGACCAGGACCCGGATGCGGTCGCAGGTCTCCTGGCCGCCGCGCTGCTCACCGGCGACGAGGTCGCCCTCGGCGACGCGACGGCCGCCGCCGAGGCCCTGGCCGAGAGCGGGAGCGGCGCGACGTTCGACCTGCTCATCGCCACGGGCGTGGCCGCGCTGCGTGAGGGCAACCCGCTGAAGGCGCGGAGGCAGCTGACCCTCGCCGCCGAGAGCGATCCGTTCCGGGCCAGCGAGGCCTGGCGCGCGCTGTCCTGGCTGGCCGAGATCACGGGCCACCCCGAGGAGGCCAGCGGCTTCATCGAGCAGGCCTGGCAGGCCGATCCGACCGACGCCTGGACGCTCTACCAGCGCGCGCGGCTCCTCATGCGTCAGGACGACCTCGCGGGCGCGCACCAGATGCTGCGCGAGGCGCTCGACCAGGAGCTCGACTTCGCCGAGGCCCTCATCGCCATGGGCAAGGTCGCCCAGCTCGAGGGACGGGCGACGGACGCGGAGCTCTACTTCGAGCGTGCGCTCGGCCTTGACCCGGGCCGTCCCGCGCTCCACACGCGGCGCGGCTTCAACCTGCTGCGCCTCGCCGACGTCGTCGCCGCGGAGGCCTCGTTCACGGACGCCCTGGCCGCGGATCGCGGCGCCGCCGGTGCCCGGAGCGGTCTCGCCTGGTGCGCCTACGCCCAGGGGGACAGCCGCGAGGCCCTGTCCCGCTACGGCGAGCTGGCCGAGTTCCTGCGGGACCCGGCCGACCCCCAGCGCCAGCACGCGGAGGGGCAGGCGGCCCGCATCGTGGACCACGAGGCCAAGGAGGTCTGGTCGGACTCCTTCACGCGCCCCTCGGGGATGCTGCTCGGGAACGGCTGGACCACGGACATCGGCTTCGGGCCGGAGGTGACCCTCGAGGAGGGGACCGTCCGGCTGGCGGGCCTGTTCGAGACCAAGGGCACCGTCCGCGTGTTCCGCGAGGAGCCCGTGGACGCGTTCCTCTCCTACGAGGCCGTCGTCACGGTCTCCGCCGAGACGCGGGCCCGGGTCGGGATCTTCCTGGCGCGCGAGCGCGTCTCGCGCACGTCGGAGAGCCAGACCCTGGCGGCCGTGCGCCTGACGCGCGCGTTCGGGAGCGCCGCGGACCTGGAGCCGATCCAGGCCGAGCTCGCCAAGCAGGGGGAGCTGGACAACGACACGACCGACCTCTTCACGACCACCTGGGAGCCGGGCGTCCCGCTGCGCATGGGCATCGTCCGCCGCGGCGAGGGCTCGGAGACGGTGGTGGACCTCTTCGTCGACGGCGAGGAGGTCCTGAGCGGGATCCCCATGTCGCGGCTCTTCGCCGGGACCAGCGGAATGCGCTTCGGCCTCATGGTCCAGGGCGACCAGGGGCGGACGTGCGAGGTCACCTTCGACGAGGTCCGCGTCGTTCGCCGCAAGCAGCCCTGAGACGCGGGGCGCACGCTGCATCGCGGGGCGCCCGTCGCACGACTCCCTCCAGACCCATGAAGATCGCCTCCTCGACCGCCCGCGCCGGGTTCACCCTGATCGAGCTCCTGGCCGTGATGGTCATCCTCGGGATCCTGACCTTCTTCCTCATCCAGACGGGGGCCGGCGCCTCCGAGACGGTGCGGGTCGGAGCGACCCGAGGCTTCATCTCGACCCTCGAGGCGCAGATCAAGGAGCACGAGCTCGACGCCGGGGACCACCCGCCCTCCAGCTTCCCCCGGACGCTCGACCCCAAGCCGACCACGGCCAACATGGGGGCGGAGATGCTGGTCATCGCGCTGTGGCCCAAGGACGGGAGCCGCGCGTCCGAGCCGGAGGAGGGGCGCCTCATCAACACGGACGGCGACGACACGCGCCAGTCGCACACGGTCTTCTCCTCGGGCTCCGCGTTCGAGCTCGCGGACGACTGGGGCAACCCGATCGCGTACTTCCACCGCCGCGACTACGACGAGCCCTGCATCTACGTCACGTACGACGAGACCGGCGAGCCCGTCGAGGAGCGCGTGCAGGCGCTCGTGAACCCCGTGACCGGGGACCCGTACAACCGCGGGTCGTTCCAGCTCGTCTCGGCGGGCCCGGACGGCTTCTTCGGCACCGACGACGACATCGGCAACTTCACCGTCGTGGAGGACCCCGGCCCTTGAGCCCGCGCCGCCCTGCTGCGGGCGGCGGGATCCAGGACCCGCGCGCCGGCCTCACCCTGCTCGAGCTGCTCATCGTGATGAGCCTGCTCGCGCTGGTGCTCGGGGTCGGTGCGGGCTCTCTCGCGAACCTCGATCCGGGCCGGCGGACGGCGCTCTCGACGGTCACGAGCACCCTGCGCCTCGCGCGCAACGAGGCGGTGGCCCGCCGCGCGCCGGCGCGCGTCACGATCGACCGGGCCACCGGACGCCTGCAGGCCGAGGGGCTCCGCGTGGTCGGGACCTGGCGCTTCGAGGACGAGGGCGTCATCGAGGGCTTCGGGCCCCCGGCCGAGCTGCTGGGGGGCGACGTGCCGCGCACGGACGCCGGGCACATCGGCAAGGCGCTGGACTTCGCGGCGGGTCCCCCGGCGGGGCGGCTGGCCGTGGCGCTGGAGGAGGACCCCGCCTGCGACCCGCGGGACGGCTTCGCGCTGGAGCTCGCGCTGCGCGTGCAGCAGGCGAGCGGGACGCGCATCGCGGACCTCGGTGGCTCGGCGGGCCTCGACCTGCGCTCCGACGGCTCCCTCGTGGGCTGGTTCATCCAGGAGGTCGTCGGCGCCACGGGGCGCGGGGCCAAGGGCGGACGCATCCGCCTCGAGTCGGCCGCCGGCGTGGTCCCGGTGGGCCGCTGGTGCCGCCTGCGCCTCGAGTACGACCGTCGCGTGCTGCGAGCCCTCGTCGACGACGTCGAGGTGGGGATCGTGGCGGCCGAGGGACGCGTCTGGGAGCCGGAGGGCTCCCTGCTCGTGGGGGGAGGGACCGGCGGGCTGATGGCCCAGGTCGACGACCTCGTGCTCTCCGTGGTCAGCGCCGGGGACGCCGCGCTCCTGCCGGCAGGGGTCACCCTCAAGAAGGACAGCCCGACCCAGGTCCACTTCACACCCACCGGCTCGCTCGATCCGCGGCAGCACCCCGCGCCGCTGGAGCTCGTGCTCGAGTACGACGACGGGGACCAGGACACGATCCGCGTCGGCCTCTACGGGACGGTGGAGGGATGAGCACGCGCCATCTCCAGCGGAGCCGCGGAGGCTTCGTGCTGATCTCGGTGCTGGTGGTGCTGCTCGCGCTCCTCGTGCTGACGGCGCCGTTCCTCGCGACCGCGCGCAACGCCTCCTCCGCTGGCGCCCAGGCCGCGGACCGAGCGGAGGCCCGCCTGGGCCTCGCCTCGGCGTCCCGGCACGCGCGGGCCCACCTCTCCGGGTCCCACCCGGCCTTCGACGAGACGCCCTGGGCCGACGGCCCCGACGAGCTCAGCGTGCCGCGCACGCTCCCGGAGGAGTTCCTCGATCCGCACGACCCCCGCGGGGCCATGTGGGACCTCGACGTTTGGGACGAGTCCGGGCGCATCGACCTCGACAGCGCGAGCCCGTTCGTCATCGGGAACCTGACTGGCCTCCGGGGACGCCTCTCGCGCCCGGTCGAGCCGGCGGCTCGGGACGTGGTGCCCGTGAACAACCTGTCCGCCTTCCCGGACTCGGGGGTCCTGATCCTCCGCGGGGAGTGGATCCGCTGGTCGGGCAAGTCGGGCGGTCCGGACGGCGGCCTGACGGGGCTGACCCGCGGGGTGGGTGCCTTCGAGGACGACGACGGCAAGTGGTCGACCGATGGTCCGCTCCCGCCGATCCAGCACGGGGTCGGGGATCACGCCATCGACCAGCGTGCCTATGCCCTCCCCCTCTGGCGGATCGCGACCGCGGGAACGGGGCTCCGCGGGCTCGACGCCTTCGAGCAGCTGGCGGAGCTCGACGACTTCGCTCTGGAGGGCAGCATCGACCCGGCCCTGCGCGCGCGCATGCGCGAGCTCGGGACGGTGCACGGGGACATCGCGGCCGGCCGGACCTGGCAGCGCCCGACCCGCCTGCTCAGCGGGGTCACGCCCTTCGAGACGTACACGATCCGCGTCGCCGAGGACCGCTGGTTCGCCGAGGGGACGACCGTCTGGATCTCCGACGGGCAGGTGGACGAGTTCCGCATCGTCATGCGCCGCGCGCGCGGCGGGACGCTCGTCCTGGACCAGGCGCTCGAGCACCGCTTCGACGCTTGGCGCGCCACCGTGCGCCCGCTCGCGCGGCGCCCGGTCAACCTGAACACCGCGCCCGCGGCCGTGCTGGAGGTCCTCTTCGAGGGCCTGCAGGTCGCCGGCCGGAACGAGCGCATCACGGCCTCGGAGGCTCGCGACCTGGCGACCGTCGTCCAGGAGTCGCGACCCATCGACGGCTGGGAGGACTTCCTGCAGCGCGTGGTGCTGCCCTCGGCCGGCCTCGAGACCCTGCCCGACGACGCTCCGCGGCGTCCCCGGCTGCTCGATGGCGACACGGGCTTCCTCGATCCCCTCGACGCCACCGCGCTCTACCTGAACGGCCTCAACGCCAACGACAGTCGCCTGGCCTTCTCGACCATGCCGTTCGCGTTCACCTCGCGCGAGGTCTACGGCATGCACCTGCGCTCGGCGGTGGCCGCTCGCAGCGGTGTCGAGCGGGCGCGTGCGACGCGGGACCGCTGGGAGCTGATCTCACCGCCCGGGCCGCTGTTCGAGCTGTTGAGCCGGCAGGTGGACATCGAGGAGGCCGTGCGCCTCGATCGGGAGTCCGCCTGGTGGGCCACGGGCCCCGAGCCGGTCGTGCGCTTCGACGGCGTGGTGGTCCCGCCCTCGCGCTTCGCGGCGCACATGGGGGCCGTGGGGGGCAGCGCCTTCGTGCCCGGGCTCAGTGAGCCGGTCTACGACCGTGCGGGTGAGGAGGTCCAGCCCCAGCGCGTCTTCGCCTCGCGCGAGGAGGACGGCTTCGCCCAGCTGTGGGCCGCTCGCGTGCCCGACGCCCAGGCCTGGAACGGGCACGCCCTGCACTTCGACCAGGAGACCTCGAGCCTCGAGGGCCGCTGGGTCGCCGAGACCGGCAGCATCGTCCGCGACCCGGCCAGCCAGCTGGTGGGTTGGACGACGGAGGGCGAGCAGAACCTGCTGCGCGCCCTGTCCTTCCAGGGCTGGTTCCAGCTGCGACAGGTGGGGGAGTCCACCCTGCTCGACGTCGCCGGCACGAGCCTGGAGAGTGACCGGGTCCAGATCCTGCTCGAGGGCCCCGACCTCGTGGTGCGCGTGCTCGACGGCTTCGGCGACCACCCCGACTCGCCCGAGCGTGAGGCGGCCGAGCTCCGCTACGCGATCGCGCCCGGGGACGGTCCTGGTCTGCCGGTCGGGGTCTGGCACCACCTCGCGCTCGACGTGAGCGGCACCCGGCCAGACCAGCTCGGGCTGCTTGTGAACGGGCTCGCCGTCGGCGTCCGGCGCATGGGCCAGTCGATCACGACCGGGCCCGTGGGCGACGCGGACGGCTTCATCCCGCTGGAGCGGACCGAGGGCTTCCCCTCGCAGGGCGTGGCGCGCATCGGCAACGAGCTGGTCGAGTACGTGCTCTCGGCGGGCGGGCTCGACTGCACCTTCAACGAGACCGGGCCCCTCGCGGGCTTCGGGGGGCGCTTCGCGCGCGAGATGCACGACCGCGAGACGACCGACCCCGCGGACGTCACCATCCCCGCGGCCCTCGAGCGCGGCACGCTCACGACCTCGTACCCCTCCGGCACGACGGTCCAGAACTACGGCTACACGATCCCCGCCAGCTC
>WTJQ01000407.1 GCA_011524785.1 Planctomycetota bacterium
GTCATGCTGCCGCTGTGGAACGCCTATTCGTTCCTCACCCGGTACGCCGACGTGGACGGCTGGGAGCCGGACCTCGTGGATCCCGATCCGCGGATCGGCGAGCTGGACGGCTGGATCCTCTCGCGGCTGCAGGGCCTGATCGCCACCGTCGACGCCAGGATGCAGGCCTATGAGCTGTTCCGGGTGGTCCCGGCCCTGCTCGAGTTCATCGACGACCTCACCAACTGGTACATCCGCCGCAGCCGTCGCCGCTTCTGGCGTGGGGCCGATGGGGACGCCGCCGACAAGCTCAACGCGTACCGGACGCTGCATCGCGTCCTGCTCGACCTCTCCCGGGTCCTCGCGCCGTTCCTCCCGTTCGTCGCGGAGGAGCTGCACGAGAACCTGTCCCAGGGCCGCGGCGCGGCGAGCGTCCACCTGGAGGACTTCCCCGTCCCGACGCCCGACCTGCAGGACCCCGCGCTGGAGCGGTCCATGGGGCTGGCGCGCACGGCGGTCTCCCTGGGCCGGTCGCTGCGCGAGCAACACAAGGTCCGCGTGCGTCAGCCGCTCGCGTCCATGACCCTGGTCTGTGCCGGCGCCGAGGACCGCGACGCGCTCGCGGCCATGACGGCGCTGGTGGCGGACGAGCTGAACGTCCGTGAGGTCCTGATCAGCGAGGACGAGTCCGCGCTCGTCACCTACGAGGCGCGCCCCAACCTGAAGCTGCTGGGGCCGCGCCTCGGCAAGCGCCTGGGCGAGGTCCGCAAGGAGCTGGCCGGGCTGAGCAGCGAGCAACTCGCCGTGGTCGTGGCGGGGGGCTCGGTGCCGTCGACCGTGGTCGAGGACCTCGCCTACGACGCCGAGACCCTGCTCGTCGACCGCCGCTCCCGGGAGGGGCTGGCGGTGGCCACGGAGTCGGGGGTCACGGTGGCCCTGGACCTCGAGCTGACCGAGGACCTGCGGCGTGAAGGCCTGGCCCGCGAGGTGGTCAATCGCGTGCAGGGGCTGCGGAAGGACTCTGGCCTCGCCCTGGACGACCGGATCGTCCTCGGGCTCGAGGCCGAGGGGGCGCTCGCCGAGGCCGTCGATATCCACTGGGAGCTCATCGCGGGCGAGGTCCTCGCCGCGGGGCGCGCAGCCGCCGTCGAGGGGGACGGGGTCGTCGAGTTCGAGGTCGAGGGGCTTCGGCTCCGCGCCTCGCTGGCCGTCGAGGCCTGAGCACTGCGCGGTCCCACCGGCCACGGATCGGGACCGCGCTCCCTCGGGGGGTGCATCGGACCGTCGGGCGGGCTACGCTTCGCCTTCCTGGCCCCGCAGGTGACTCACCCGAGTTCCCTGGAGCCGAATGACCATCATCGAGGGCCCTTGAGTCCCCCGCGGCAGCACCGCGGATCTTGCGGCCCCCCTGGAACCCTGTGGTTCCGGGACACGGTGCGCACGGCGGGGCTGGGACTCTCCTTCTCCCGCGCTCGCACGGGTTCGGCGAGGCCGAGCAGGCGTGCTCCTCCCACGTCGAGGACGCTTCCGAAGGGGGATCCGCCTCGCATTGGATCGGCGAGTCGCCGTTGCTAGAGTCGCGTCGGAGGCGCCGTTCGGCGCTCCGCACGACGATGAGGGGACTGCTGCTGCTGATGGCGGGGGCCGGGCTGATCGCCCTGGGCTTCCTGGGAGACACCGAGGATGGGACCCGGACGGCGGCGGCCGAGCCCCGCCCGACCCCGGGGACCGAGGCTCGCGTCATGACTGCGGACGGGGAGGCCTCGACCTCGCTCAGCGGCGATGAGGCGCTCACAGGGCCCGCGCCTGCCCTCGAGGAGCCTGAAGCAGGCACCGACGAGCAGGCACAGCCCATGCAACTCGTGCCCGCGCCTGCTCAGCCCGAGGCCCCTGCGCCGGCTCCGCAGCCCGAATCGACCAGCGCAGGCCGCGCTGACGGGCCTTCTCAGGAGCCCTCCGCGCCCGTGTTCGAGCTGGTCGGCCCCGGCGAGGACCCGGTCGAGCTCGGTCAGACCCTGCTCGAGGCCTGGATCGGCCGCAGTCCGGCGGTGCTGGGGACCTACGTGAACGGGGTCGCCAAGGACACCATCCCCGAGGGGCGTCGCATCCTGGTCGCGGCGTTCTGGCAGGCGATGGCGGGTGATCTGGAGCGCGCGAACGCGACGCGCGCCTCCCTCATGGACCGGACGGACGTCACCACGGCCGAACTGGCTCTCCTGGATCAGGCCCTGGAGCCCCAGGCGGCTCGAGCCGTGGGGGCCTCGCGACGCCGGGCGGGACCCCTGGAGCTGGCCATGAGGATGTGCCTGCTCGAGGAGCGGGCGACCCGGTTCGAGGCCTCGGGGGCCAGCGCGCCCGCTCGTGCTGCGGACTGGTCCGACCTCATCCACCTGGAGCTGGAAGCCCCCTGGGCCCCGCACCGCGAAGCCCTGGCCAGCTGGGCAGCCAGCCTGAGGACGGCCCAGGAGGGCTATCGCCTGTCCGCCGGCGGCGCATGGCCCGCGCACGAGGTCACCGTTCGCTCCGGCGACAGCCTGACCCACGTGCGCAAGCGGGCCTTGAAGGAGCGCCCTGCGCTCGTCACGTGCACGGGCCTGATCGAGCGCGTGAACGGGATCAAGCGCTACATCCATCCGGATCAGGTGCTGCGAGTGCCCACGGACCTGCCCAACGTCCTCGTGGACCTGGATGCGCGCCTGGTGGTCTACCGCCACGGCGAGGAGGCGGTCCTCGCGTGGACCTGCGGGATCGGCAAGGAGGGGAGCGACACCCCTGTGGGCTCCTACGTGGTGGGGGAGAAGCTCGAGGAGCCGACCTGGTACCCCCCGAACGGGCAGCCGGTCCCCTTCGGTCACCCGGACAACGCGCTCGGGGACCGCTGGATCGAGTGGTTCGTGGACGGGAGCAAGACCAGCTTCGGCTTCCACGGCACCAACGACGAGAGTGGGGTGGGGCAGCGAGTGAGCCGGGGCTGCATCCGCCTGCGCAACGACGACGTCTGCGAGCTGTTCGAGCTGCTCCCCGTGGGGGCGCGCGTCGTGGTGCAGCCCTGACGGGCCGCGGGGCGGGTTCGCGCGACGGGCGCCTCTAGGGGCCTGTGACCGATCCCGACCCGCTCGGGCCGTCCGTCGGGGCAGGTCCTAGCCGCTAGGGGCGATCCTCTCTTGCCGCTCGCGGAAGCAGTCTGCTGGAGGGGGGCTGCGGGCAAGCGGCGCCCTGCGCCCCGCGCCCCGCGCCCTAGTGCCCTGGTGCCCTGGTGCCCTGGTGCCCTGGTGCCC
>WTJQ01000311.1 GCA_011524785.1 Planctomycetota bacterium
ACAAGACCTGCACGACGTTGACATACAAGATCCGGTCGTCCGGGTTCACGAAGCCGACCTCGAGCCCGGCCTCGGTGCCCGAGAACTCGTTGCCGTCGGCGTAGAGGAACACGTTGCTGTCCCCGGTGCCGCTGGCTCCGCCGCACTCGATCCCGCCGCCGACGAAGACGCCGTTGCTGACGTTGCCCGTCATGGCGACGAGCAGGTCCACGTCACCGGCACCCGCGTGGGCCTCGTAGCCGAAGCCGAGGCCCTCGAGGCTGTTCGTGCCCAGGTCGTTGTCGGCGAAGGTCCAGTCGCCCGAGCGGGCCAGCGGGCTGTCGTTCAGCCAGGCGTGTCCGCAGTGGATGGACGCCCCGCCCGTGAGGGTGTTGTTCGAGATCGTGACCGTGCCGTTCGCGATGGTCGTCGGGAAGAGCTCGACCAGCTCCACCGCGAGGGCGCCGCCCAGGACCGTGTTGCCCGTGATGACCACGTTGACGGGCAGGCTGGCGTGGGGAGCGAGCAGGGCCTCGACGGCCACCTCGCTCTGGTTGCTGAAGGTGCAGTCGACGATCCTGAGGTCGTCGGAGGCGAGGTCCTCCCAGGGCTCGTAGACGAGGCCGGCGAGGCCTCCCTCGAGCGCGCAGCGCTCCATGTCCAGGGCGTGGCTCAGGAGCATGCCCGTCTCCGGGAAGCGTCCACCGCCCTGCTCCAGGGTCAGGTCACGCAGGACGAGCGGTCCCTCGCCGGGGGCCGCATCGACGAACAGCAGCATCTCGTCCCCAACGGCCGCGCCCGCGCCCGTGATCACGGTGGTCCCCGAGCCCGCACCCTGGACGGTGGTCCCTGCGCGCAGGTCGATGGGGAGCGTCTCGCCCGAGGCGACCCCGTAGGAGCCAGCCCGCAGCAGGAGCACGTCGCCTGCAACCGCCTGGGTCGAGGCGAAGCCGATCGTCTTGAAGGGGGCCGTGGCGGAGCCGCCGCCAGCGGCGTCAACGCCGTTGACGGGGTCGATGTGGAGGTCGGCTGCAAGGGCGCCAGTCGCCGTGGCAAGGCCGAGAACCAGGGGGAGGAGGGGGGAGTTCATGGGAGGAACGAGGTGGTCGAAGCGTGAAGAGGTCGTGCCCGCGGGGAGTGCCCGGGGCTTCACGTGCTCCGATTCCCGCACGGCGGAGGGACTCCGAGAACCCCCTGCAACGGTGGTTGGGCCGACCGCTCGGATCTGAGACACTGTCCCCGCACATCCCCGTCCAGAACGGGGACGGCTCCTCCCCCGCTCCCGATCCGAGACGCTCGTCGCCTGCGATCCATGCTCCTGCCGCGCCCTCGAGCCCGCCTCCTGCTGCTCGCCCTGCTCACCGCATGTGGCGGTGGGGGGGGCGCCGGCCCGTCGACTGCGGACGGCGGCGGCGCGCTCCGGGGCTCCAACCTGATGCTCGTCACGCTCGACACGACGCGTGCGGACCGGCTCGGCTGCTATGGGCGCGAGGATGCCGGGACGGAGACCCTCGACGGCCTTGCAGCCGCGGGCGTGCGCTTCGAGCGCTGCATCAGCGTCGCACCCATCACGCTTCCCTCGCACGCGTCGATCCTGAGCGGACGCCCTCCGTTCGAGCACGGCGCCCGCAACAACGGCACGCACCGGCTGCCGGACGACGTCCCGACCCTGGCGACGCTCCTGGCCGAGAAGGGCTACGCGACCGGCGCCGTGGTCAGCGCCTTCGTGCTCGACGCGCGCTTCGGCCTCGATCGGGGCTTCGGCAGCTACGACGACGATCTGTCGGAGGCGGCCGAGACCCCGATGTTCATGTTCCGGGAGACCGTGGCGACGGACGGCGTGCGGCGAGCCCGCCAGTTCCTGGACGGCGTGGAGGACGGGCAGCCCTGGTTCCTGTGGCTGCACCTCTTCGACCCGCACGCGAACTACAGCCCCCCGGAGCCGTTCCGGAGCCGCTTCGGCGACCCCTACCAGGGGGAGATCGCGTTCACCGACCACGCGCTCGGCACGCTGCTGGCGGACCTCGAGCGACGCGGCCAGCGCTCCAGCACCCTCGTGGCGGTGACCGCCGACCACGGGGAGGCGCTCGGGGACCACGGGGAGACCACCCACGGCCTCTACGTCTACGACGCGACCACGCGGGTCCCCTGGCTCCTGGCGCACCCCGGCCTCGCGCAGGGGCTCGTGGTCGAGCCCGTGGTCAGCGGGGTCGACCTCGCGCCCACGGTCCTGGACCTGCTCGGACTGCCGGCGGTCGCCGGGATGACTGGGCGCTCGCTCGCCGGCGCCTGCGTCGAGGGCGAGCAGCCCACATCTGGACCCGGCGCCTACTCGGAGGGGATGCCGGCCTACTTCGACCACGGCTGGAGCGACCTGCGCAGCCTGCGCGAGGACGCCTGGCGCTACGTCCGCGCCCCACGTCCGGAGCTGTACGCCCTGCCGCCGGGCGCGCGTGAGGAGGCCGACGTCGCCAAGTCGGAGGTTGCCGAGCTGCGCCGGCTGGAGGCCGAGCTCGAGCGGCGCCTGGCACGCGGGGAGCGGGACTCCCGAGCGGGGAGCCTCGAGGCCGCCGACCCGGAGGTGCGGGCGACCCTCGAGGCGCTCGGCTACGCGAGCGGCCAGGCCGAGGATCGGCTCGGGGACGGGCCCCTCGCGGATCCCAAGGACAAGGCGGGCTTCTGGAAGAGCCGGAACGAGGCCATGGAGCTGATCCGCAACGGCGAGTACGCGCGTGCGGAGCCCGTGGTGCGGCGGCTCGTCGAGGAGGAGCCCGGCGACACCATGCTGGTGACCTCGCTCGGGGAGGTGCTCCGCCAGGTGGGGCGCCGAGAGGAGGCACTGACCTGGATGCGCCGGACGGTCGACAGCGGACGCGGTACCAGCCTCGACTGGCTCGAGCTCGCGGAGCTCGAGCACGAGCTCGGGGTCGGGGACTGGCGCGCACGGGTCGAGGCGGCCAAGGCCCTCGCCCCCGAGGACCCGATGCCCTGGGTGCGGGAGGGCGACTACGAGGTGGACGCCGAGCGCTTCCAGGAGGCGCGAGCGGCCTATGCCGCTGCCTTCGAGCGCGATGCGTCCTGCGCCGAGGCCTGGGTCGGGCTCGGACACCTCGAGCACCAGCTCGGGGACGAGGGCGCGGCCGAGGCCGCGCTGCTGCGCGGCCTCGAGGTCGACCCGCTGCTGACCGATGGGTGGTTCGATCTCGGGGTCGTGCACGAGGCGCTCGGTCGTGCGGCCGAGGCGCGTCAGCAGTACGAGCGCGTCC
>WTJQ01000111.1 GCA_011524785.1 Planctomycetota bacterium
CCGGGCGGGGGCGCTTCGGGGACGACGCTGGCGCGCGCCTCGCCTACCTCGCCACCGCCGAGGCTCGGGTCCGCGCGGGCTTGCCGGCCTCTCCAGCGATCCACGGCGGCTGCAGAGCGGGCGGAGGCTCGGGCAGCGTATCGGGAAGCGGCTCGGGCGGGGTCGTCCTCCAGGGGTGCGCGGCGCGTCCAAGCGGGCCTTCGCCGTGCCCTCGACCGCCACGCGTGCGCCTTGTTTCGGCGCTCAGCGGGGCGGCATCATGAGCCCTCGGACCGCGCCCCTTGCTGTTCCACTCGCCGATCTTCCTCTGCGCCTTCCTGCCGCTGGTGCTCCTGCTCGCATGGGGCGGTGGGCGCGTGGCGCGGAACGGGGTGCTGCTGCTCGCGAGCCTGTTCTTCTATGCCTGGGGCGAGGGGAGGATGGTCGGCGTTCTCGCTGCCTCGGCCGTCGTGCACTGGGCCTTGGCTGGCGTGGTCGCGCGCCGCGGGACCCTCGCCTCGCACGTGGCCCTGGCAGCAGGGGTCGCGTTCGACCTGGGGCTGCTGCTGCTCTTCAAGTACGCCGGGTGGCTGCTGGGGGAGGTGCCGGCCCTGGCCCTGGCCCTGCGCCCCGAGGGCGCCACGGGCCCGCCCATCGGGGTGAGCTTCTTCACCTTCCAGGCCCTCTCCTACCTGGTCGACGTCCATCGGGGCGTGGTCCCGCCCCAGCGGAGCCCGTTCAAGTTCGCCCTCTACCTCTCGCTCTTCCCGCAGCTGATCGCGGGGCCGATCGTCCGCTACGCGGACGTGGCCGCGCAGATCGACGGGCGCGAGCTGGGCGTCTCGAAGGTGGCGGACGGGTTCCGCCGGTTCATCACCGGGCTTGGCAAGAAGGTGCTGCTGGCCGGCACGCTGGCCCCGGTGACCGAGGACGTGTTCGCGCTCGGGGCCGGCGACCTGACGACCAGCGCGGCGTGGCTCGGGCTGGCCTGCTACTCGCTGCAGATCTACCTCGACTTCTCGGGCTACAGCGACATGGCGATCGGCCTCGGTCGCATGCTCGGCTTCGAGTTCCTCGAGAACTTCCTGCACCCCTACGCGAGCCGCTCCGTCACCGAGTTCTGGCGTCGCTGGCACGTCTCCCTGTCGAGCTGGTTCCGCGACTACCTCTACATCCCGCTCGGCGGGAACCGGAAGGGGCGCCTGCGTACTGGCCTCAACCTCGTCGTCGTGTTCCTCCTCTGCGGCGTCTGGCACGGGGCGGCCTGGACCTTCGTGGTCTGGGGGGCCTGGCACGGCGCCCTGCTCGTCCTCGAGAGGATCGGCGGCGGTGCGCTCCTCGCGAAGCTGCCGCGTCCCGTGGCGCACGCGTGGACCGTGCTGGTCGTCTGCCTGGGGTGGGTGCCCTTCAACGCGGTCTCCATGGACCAGGCCCTGGACTACTGGGCGGCGCTGGCGGGCCTGGGCTCGAGCGGTCCGGCCTGGCCCGCGGCCCGGTTCCTCGCACCCTCGGTGGTGGCCGCCCTCGCGCTGGGGGCCGTGGCCTCCGTCCCCTGGCTTCCGTGGCTGCGCGATCGCCTCCGCGAGGACCGCGTCCCTGGGCGGCCCGTGCTCCTCTGGGGAGCCGACGCGGCCCTGGTGGTGATCCTGGTGCTCTCCCTCGCCGAGGGACTGGGGGGGACGAGCACGCCCTTCATCTACTTCCGCTTCTAGCGGTCGCACCCCCGGAGATTCGACGCCTCCTGACGGGCTCCGGCGCCGATGGACCTCCTGGCCGGTCGGCATGCCTGCACTCCGCGACGCTCTCCTGGTTTCCCTCTCCCTGGCTGGGCTCGCGGCCCCGGGGGCGATGACGCTCGGCGTGGCTTGGCCCGAGCGCCAGCAGGAGATCCGGTCCCGTGAGCGCCGCGGCGTGACCCGCGTCCCCGACGATGCGCCGCTGGAGGCCCTGCCCCCGCTGTGGGCGCGGTCCTTCGCAGAGCGGCTCGGCCTCCGGGCCCCGCTGCTGCGAGCCCGTGCCCGCGCGCGTCATGCCCTGTTCCGGGAGGTCCCGGGGGACAAGATGCGCGCGGGCAAGGACGGGTGGCTCTACTTCGACGGCGGTGACTCCCTGGACGTCTGGCGCGGTGCGCGTCCCCTGGCGTCGGAGGAGGTGGACCGATGGGTGGCGCACCACCGGGCCCGTCGTGACGCGGTGGAGGCGATGGGGGCGGAGTACGTCGTCTGCCTCGTCCCCTCGAAGCCCGCGGTCTACCCCGAGTACCTGCCGCCGACCGTGCTGCGCGTCGGCCCCTCTCGCCGCGACCAGGTCCTCGACGCCCTTCAGGGCGCTGGGCTGCGCACCCTCGACCTCCTCCCGAGCCTGCTCATGGGGAAGGCCTCGGACGCGCCCGAGCGCGAGGACTTCCTCTACCACCTGGACGGCACCCACTGGAGCGGCCGCGGCGAGCGCGTCGCCGAGGCGTGCCTGCGCGCGGAGCTCGGGCTGCCCCCGGCGACCGGCCGCTGGAAGCAGCGCAGGGGAGGCCGCCGGCGCACCGACTCCTGGGCCGCCGCGCTCTACCTCGACGACCTCTACGAGTTCCCCGAGAAGGAGTGGTGGCCGCTCGACCGGCGGGTGGGCCGTCCGATCCCGGGTCGCGTGACGGGGGTCGATCTCCTCGATCAGGGGGAGGAGGACGACGGGCCGCGCATCGTCCTGCTCTCCGACTCGTATGGCCCCGCCGTGGCGGAGCTCCTTGGGCGGGACTTCACCGTGCGCGACCTGTGGACGACGGGCTTCGATGCGGGACGCGTGGAGGAGATCACGCCCGACCTCGTGATCGCCCTGTACATGGAGCGCGTCCTGGAGTGGGTCGATCCGCGAGAGGTCCCGTTCCTCGAGCCTGGCTGCCTGGGGACGCTGTTCGACGGCAGCATCGACACCCTCTGGAGCGCGGGGGGCGGAGCGCCCGGGCGCGTTCGCGTCGCGGGGATGCAGGACGCGGGGACGGTCCTGAGCGAGCCCCTCCGGATGGAGACGACCGGGGAGCCGCTCGTGGTCGTGCTCGAGGGGCTGCCCGAGCTCGAGGGCGACGCGGTGATCCGGGTCGAGCTCGAGGGGCCGCGGCCTGGCGCCGTGGAGGGAACGGCCCTCCCCAGCGGCACCGACCCGACCCAGCGCGTGGAGACGGCGCGTGCGCGACACGCGGGGGAGAGGTCGACCGTGGACCTGCCGGTGCACGGGGCGCGCCTCCAGGAGGGAGGCACCTTTACCCTCTGGCTG
>WTJQ01000057.1 GCA_011524785.1 Planctomycetota bacterium
TGCGCGAAGTGGTCCGAGGGCACGTCCGCGGGGCGCGCGCTGTCGGGCACGGCCTCGACGCGCTCCTGCTGGACGAGCGCCACGCGGCGCTCCAGCTCACGCACGCTGTCGAGGTAGCGATCCAGGCCCGCACGATCCTCGGTCCCGAGGCTCCGGCGCAGGTCGGCCGCGTCCGCACGGACGAGGTCCAGGACGCTGCGGCGCCGCCGCGCGCGCCGGCTGCGGTCCGCGGCCGTCGCGAGGTCCGCGCCGCCGCGGAAGAGGCGGTCGAAGAGCCGGACCGGATCGGTCTCCTTCGCCAGGGGACGCTGCGCGTCCACCCACGACAGGTGGCTGGAGTAGGCGCAGGAGTAGCCGGAGTCGCACTGGCCCGCGGTCCGCGGGGGCTCCCCCCCGACGGCCAGGCCGCGGAAGGGCGTCGCGCCGGAGGCGTGCTGCGCCGCCACCTGATCGACGGAGACCCCGGCCTGCACGGCGCCCTCGGCCTTGAGGGGCTGGGCACAGGTGAGCCATGCGCCAGAGGCCCGCGCGTGGTCGCCCGCGCCGTCGCCGTTGGAGCGCGCCTTGTCGCAGGTGAGGCCCCGCAGGTGGGTCACCTCGGTGGCCAGCTCCCCGAGGAGGTCGAGGGTGCGAGGGATCCCCGCCACGTCGGGCTCGCCCGCGGGACGGCGCCAGGCCTCCACGTGCACGCCGTTGGGCACGTAGACGAACAGCAGGCGTCGAGGGGGCGTGGGCGTGCTGCCCGCGCGCGCCATGGCTCCGAGGAAGGGCAGGCCCAGCGTCACTCCCGTCCCGCGCAGCACGGCGCGACGCGAGAGGGGCGGGGTGCAGCGGAGGGACGGCGTCATCGGGCGCGAGGGGCGAGGGCCGACTCCAGGATGGACTCGATCAGAGCGTGCAGGGAGGGCTCGGGTCCGAGATTCTCGACCAGGGCCTCGAGACGGAGCAGCTCGTCCGAGGTGAGGACCGCGCCGCGGCTCCAGGTCGCCAGGGTCCGCGCGAGGTGAGCGAGGAAGCGCGGATCGTCGGCGAGGGCACGCGCGAGCCCCAAGGGCCCATCGAGCACGAGGCCGTCCGGCAGCTCGCCGCGGTCGTCGACCTCCCCCGTGCGCACGCGGCCGATCGCGTCGAACCGCTCGAGGGCGAAGCCCAGCGGGTCGAGCGCGGCGTGGCACGAGGCGCAGCCCGGCTGGGTGCGGTGCACCTCGAGGCGCTCGCGGATCGTGAGGCTGGCATCGTGCGGTGCGGTCTCATCGAGGGTCGCCACGCCGGGCGGGGGCGGCGGCGGAGGGTCGCCGAGCAGCGCCTCCAGCACCCACTTCCCGCGCAGGACGGGCGAGGTCCTCGCAGGGTCGCTCGCTGCCGTCAGCGGCCCCGCCATCCCGAGGAGGCCCCGGCGCGGCGTCGCGCCCAGGTCGGCCGAGGGTGCTTCCGCATCCAGACCGTAGTGCGCGGCGAGGCGCGGACCGACGGCGGTGGTCGTCGCCGTGAGCAGGGCGCGAACCGGCAGCCCCTCCTGCAGCACGTCGCGGAAGAGCGCGATCGGCTCCTCGACCATCTCCGCGCGCAGCGCGTCGTCGAACTCCGGGAAGCGCTCGGGGTCCGGCCGGTGCGAGGCGAGGCGGTTCAGCTGCAGCCACTGGGGAACGAACCCCTCGGCCAGCCGCTCGGCGCGCGGGTCCGCGAGCATCCGGCGTACCTGGGCCCGGACCTGGGCCGGGGTCCGCAGCCGGTCCCGGTCCGCGACGTCCAGCAGCTCCCGGTCGGGCAAGCTGCCCCACAAAGCGAGCGCCAGCCGCTCGGCGACCTGCGCCGGACCTGGGTCCGTCGCCTCCCACGGACGCACGAAGAGGAAGTGGGGCGAGGCCAGTACGGCCGCCAGCACGGTCCGGGCCCGGGCCTCGAAGCTGGGGGCGTCGCGCGTCGCGTCCTCGAGACGGTCGATCTCCCCCTGGGTGGGCCAGCGACGCCATGCCCGCCGGGTCAGGGCCCGCACGAGGTCCGGGAACGCGGCCTCTCCGCGGCGGCGCAGGTCGATGGCCTCCAGGAGCTCGCGCTGGAACGCCGTCGCGGGTCGCGCGTCGAGGGGACCCTCCAGGAGGACCTCGGTGACCGTCACGTTGCGGTCGCGCTCGCCCGGGTCCTCGGCCTCGGGCTCGAAGTAGTCGTTGAGGAAGGCAAGGCCCACGCGGTGAGGCCCCTCCTCGAGCCGCACCTCGGCCGCGACCCAGGCCGCTGCGCCGGGTCCCTCGCCCGTCAGCTCGACGCCGTCGAGGACGCGCTCGTCCACGACGACTGCGACGCGCGCGAGCTCGTCGCCGGCCTGGTCCGCGAACGCTCGGCCGGAGACGCGGTACAGGCCCGCTCGCGGCACGAGGATCGACGCCGTGGCCGCGCCGGTCATCGGGAGTCGACCGCCCAGGCCTCGGGGGTTCTCCAGCTCCTCCAGGAGGAAGCGCTGCGGCACGGCGCGCTCGACCTCGGGCAGGGCGATGGCCTCGTCCGCCACCTCGAGGACCCGGTCGATCCAGACCTCGAGCCAGGCGTCGTCCGTCAGGGACCCCGAGGCCACGACGTCGAGCGCGTGCAGATCCGTCTCGATCGGCAGGGCGTCCTCGTCGAGGCGCACGCCCGTCAGGTCCTCCACGGCGTTGCGGAGCTCGCGGCGGGTCAGGCGCCGCGGGCCTGCCGGAAGCGGCACCGGCACGGAGTCGTCGAGCGTCGCGAAGGGCTCCAGCAGCTCGAGGGCAGCCGCGACCTCGGCGGGGTCCGGACGCGGCTCGTCGAGCGGCGGCATGGTCCCGTCGGCGAGGCGCTCGTGCACCCAGGACCAGGGCTCGACCTCGGCTCCAGCACTGGCGGCCGGCAGGACCTCGAGGCTGGGCCCGACCAGGTCGAGTCCAGCATCCGGCCGGTCCCCTCCGTGGCACTGGAGGCAGTGCCGCTCCAGGAACGGGCGCAGGGGATTGGGCTCGGTCGTGCCGTCGTCCTGCAGCAGCCCTGCGACCGAGAGGGTCAGCAGCACGGAGGGCAGGAGGGCCATGGCTCCAATCTAGATCACGCCGAGCAGGCGGGGGAGGGGTGTGCGTCCCCCCTCGGGACGATCCTCCTCAGAGGGTGATGACCTTCTCGGCCTTCCCCATGGCGGACACGATGTCGTCCATCGAGGCCACGGTCCCCACCGCGGGCTCGACCCCGTAGTGCTGCAGGCAGGTCCCGCAGGGAACGAGCTCGACGCCGCGCTCGTCGAGCATGCCGAGCTCCTGCAGCACCGGCGAGTCGGCGGCCGTGAGCTTGACGCCGAGGTTGAACATCAGGATCGCGTCGAGGTCCTGCAGGGCCACGGCCTTCTGGAGGAAGGTCTTGAGGATGCGGGCGCCGAGATCGGGGTCACCGCTCCCCATCTGGTCGCGGTCGAGGACGAGGACGGTCTGCATGGGGCCATCTTCCCAGGCCGAGGGCCCCCATGGGGCGCGCGCCCTGTCGCAGCGACGGCCCGCTCAGCGCCGCGCCACGCGCACCCGCGCGTTGTAGTCGGGGACGCCGCCCTCGGCGTCGACGCGGTTCGCGGCGAGGAGGGTGTTGGTCTCGGGCCAGTGGCCCTGGATGGTCCCCTGACTCACCTCTGCGAGGAAGACGCGGCCGTCGTAGGTCCCGTGCTCGCTCGTGACGCGGATCGGGTCGTCGGCCGAGAGGCCGAGCCGCTCGGCGTCGGCGGGCGCGAGGAAGAGGTGGTCGCGCGCCGCGCCCGTCAGGTGGTCGACCTCCTCCTGGATCATCGAGTTGAACTGCTTGCCCCGGCGGGTCGCGAGGGTGAAGACGTCCGGATCGGTCTCAGCGACCGGAGGCGTCACGCGGGCGAAGTGGGCACGCCCGTCGGCCGTCGGGAACCTCCGGTCCGCGCACAGGTGCGGCCCACCCCACTGGAACTGGTCGCCCTGGCGCTTCAGTCCCGCGATGCCCTCGTAGGCCGGGACGCTGCGCTCGATGTCGGCACGGATGGCTGCGGCGTCCTCGAAGTGGAGCCGGTCGTAGCGCTCGGGGTGCACGGCCCGAGCCAGGTCGAGCAGCATCTCCCACTCCGAGCGCGCCTCGCCCACGTCGTGGCCGGGGACGTGCGGGTTGAAGATCACGCGGCGCTCGGTGGTCGTCTCGGTCCCGCCGCCCTCCTGCTCGTAGCGGGTCCGCGCCGGCAGCAGGTACACCACGTCCTCCGGCTCCACCAGCATCTGGCTCGTCACGACGATGTCCGAGTGGATGCGCAGGGGGATGCGCGCGAGGCCCTCCTCCACGCGCTCGGGGTCGGGCATGGTCTCGAGGAAGTTGCCTCCGATGCAGTAGAAGGCATCGAGCTCGCCGTCGCGGGCTCGCTCCAGGGTCTCCACGGTCGTGAGTCCCCGCGTGCTCGGCAGCTCGAAGCCCCACAGCTCCCCGAAGTGAGCGGCGCTCTCCTCGCTGATCGGGACGCCCCCGGGGAACACGGTCGAGTAGGCCCCCATCTCGGCACCGCCCTGGACGCCGGAGTGCCCGCGGATGGGCATGAGGCCACACCCCTTGCGCCCGACGAACTCCTTGAGGAGCGCGAGGTTCACGATCGCCCGCACGCCGTCGCTGCCGTGGGTGTGCTGCGTGATCCCCATGGACCAGACGAAGACCCCCGTGGAGGCCTGGCCGACCTCCTGAGCGAAGGCCTCCACCTGCTCGCGCGTCGTGCCGGCGGCCGTCACCAGCTCGTCGAGGTCCAGGGACTCCAGGTGCTCGCGATAGGCGTCGAAGCCCTCGGTCGCGGCCTCGATGAAGCCCTGGTCGTACCACCCGCGCTCCACCATCACCTTCTGGACGGCGCTGAGGAAGGCGAGGTCGCCGCCGACCTTGACCATGTAGACCCCGTCGTTGAGCTTGGTCCCGAACACCGCCGACGCCGGTGTCGAGGGGATCCAGTAGCGATCCATGCCCGGCTCCCGATAGGCGTTGACCATCAGCACGCGGGCGCCTCGGCGCCGCGCCTGCTCGAGGTACTTGGTGGCGACGGGCTGGTCGTTCGCAGGGTTCGAGCCGAAGAACACGATGAGGTCGGCGTCGTACCAGTCCTTGTAGGAGCAGGTGGTCGCCGCCACGCCGACCGTCGACTTCAGCCCGGCGGTGCTGGGCGAGTGACACAGCCGCGCGGAGTTGTCGACGTTGTTCGTCCCCAGGAAGCGCATGACCTTCTGGGCCGTGTAGTAGACCTCGTTCGTCACGCCGCGGCTGGTCACGAACATGGAGGTCCGGTCCGGCTCGAGCGCCCGCCAGCGCTCGCCGACGTCGGCGTACAGCTCCTCCCAGGAGACGCGGGAGAAGCCGGGCTCCCCGCGGCGTCGCCGCATGGGGTGCGCGAGGCGTCCCAGGTCCCGGAGCTCCCGGGAGCTCCGGGAGCGCAGGGCAGCGGCGTCCCCGAGCAGCCCGTGGTCGAGCGCCCCCATGGTGTTGAGGCGCAGCAGGTTCAGGCGCACGAGGCACAGGTGCGTCCCGTCGATCGTCCAATCCTTCAGGCCGCTCGTCCCCAGCGCGCAGCCGTCGCACACGCCGCGCGTCAGGATCCGCCACGCGTAGCGCAGGTTGTCGCGGTTCCGCCACGCGATCTTGAGCATCTCCCGGAAGTGCTGCGGCTTGGTGTGACCCAGTCCGAAGGGGGACGGGTCGTACGCCAGGTCGAGGCTGGAGCGCGTGCGCTTGGGCATGGGCGCGAGGATAGGGTCTGCTGGCTGCCTGCGGACGGGAGCGGTATCGTGATCGCCCCCGCGAATCCTGGAGGGAGCCCCTCTGGTCGGTCCGGGATCGAGGAGGCCCTTCATGGAGAGCGCGCTGCGGATGGACGAGCGGGAGGCGGACCTCGCCGCCCGCACCGAGGCCGCGCTCTGGGACGACCTGATCACCGAGTCGGACGCGCCGCGCCTCTCGAGGTTCCTGCGCAGCTGCCCGGCCCAGCTCTCCGACGCCTTCTGGAGCGCCCACGAGGCCTGGCTCGCGGACGAGCAGCGCCACTTCGAGGCGGTGTTCGAGGTCTACCGCTCGGCCTTCGGCTGGGACGCCACGCGGCAGGAGCGGCTGGAGGCCCGGTGCGAGGACTTCGCGCCGATCGCCCACCTGTTCGACGACGAGCTCGCGGTCCTCTGCCTGGGCGCGTACGACGAGCTGGTCACCATTCGGGGCTACCGCGGCAACCTCCCGCTCTACCGGACGCTGGGGAGCGAGGCGGAGCGCGCCATGCGGGCCGTCATCGCGGACGAGGGGCGCCACTTCCGCACGTTCGTGAAGCTGGCGCGCGAGCGGCACGCGGAGGACCTGGGGCGCGTGCCCGCCCTCGTCGCGCGCATCCGGGGAACGGAGGGCGTGCCCTACGCCGCCACCTTCGTGCTCGACCACGACGACCCCGTCTACGGGGACGACCTGTACGACGAGGCCGCCGAGCTCCTGATCCGGCGGCTGCGTCCGCGCTGAGCCTTCACGCAGGGGGCCGTCACGCCCCAGCGAGCGCGGCCAGCCCGGACTCCGCGAGGCCGGCGTCCTCCACGCACCGCCGGAGGAGGTCCTGGACCCTCGAGGCGCTCGGCCGGGTCCAGGGCAGGGGGTACTGCCCGACCGGCTCACGGTCGAACCACAGGCCGCCGCGAGCGCGAGCCGCGGCGTCCAGCGGCGCGGTGAGCAGCCAAAGAGCACCGTCGGCACCCTGGTCCGGCGTCCGGAGGAAGGGCCCCATGCGCCGGTGGAAGGCGGGGAGCGACTCGCGCACGGCGCGCGTGTCCACCCAGCCGGGATGGACGCTGAACGAGGCCGCCTTGGGGCCGAGGAGCCGATGGAGCGCGTCGGCGACGACGATCTGGCCGCGTTTCGTGCGCGCGTAGGAGCGCACTTCGTCGTAGCCGTCCTTGCCCTCGACCCCGTCCGCGAGCTCCGCGGGAGCGAGGCCCTGCGTGTAGGCGCCGCCGGACGTCATCCACACGAGGCGTCCGCCGCCCGCGCGCAGCCGCGGGAGCAGCGCCTCGGTGAGGACCAGCGGGCCGAGGAGGTGCACGGCGTACGTCAGCTCGAAGCCCTCTGGGGAGCGGATCCGCTGGAGGGGCAGGAGGCCGGCGTTGTGGACGACCCCATCGAGCGGCGCCGTGGGCGCCGCGCACGCGGCGGCGCGCACCGCTGCGAGGTCGGCCAGATCAGCGAGCAGGACGGTGGCGCCGCCAGCCCCCGCGGCGAGGACCTCGCCCTCGAGCGCGGCCGCCCGCCCGGCGTCCCGGCACAGGAGCTCGAGGTGCGCCCCTCGACTGGCGAGCCCCAGGGCGAGGGCATGCCCGATGCCCTGGGTGGCCCCGGTCACGAGGTAGTGCCTGCCCTCCAGGTCCGCGGGGAGCGGCGGCCCCGCGAACCGCCGCGCGTGACGCTCGAAGCCTCGACGGTCGAAGGAGCGCCAGACGAGCAGGTCCTGAAGGGTCGTCGGCATGGACGTGGTCGGTGCGAGGGCCGGGGTCCCGGATCGAGGCAAGGAGGTCCACGCAGCGGAGCTGCAGACGCATCCGGGGAGCGCGCAGGATGACGACTGCGTGAATTCGGCTGCGCTGTCCCCCATTGTGGGCGGAGAGGGTTGCGGGTTCACCGCTCGCGGTCGACCCTGGGGGACTCGGATCCCCGCGGCCCCCTCTCTGCGCCCCTCTCTCGTGACCTTCGCCGCTCGCGCCTCGGCTCCCCTTGGAGCCGGCCTCCTCGCCGTCGTGGCGGGGTGTTCGGGCGGTGGTGCCCCGGCTGTCGCGACCGCGCCCGGGACCGGCAGCCTCCAGGCGCCTCCGAGCGGCTCGCCCGGCGGCCCCTATCTCGAGGGCACGACGCCGACGCGACCCGATGGGCGTCAGGACGACGCGGTCCGTCCCGAGGTCCGGATCGCCCGTGACGACCGGGGAGTGGCCATGGTGTCGGCAGGGTCGGACGCCGCGGCCCTGTACGGACTCGGGTGGGCGCACGCTCACGACCGACTGGCGCAGATGACCTGGGGCGCACTCGCCCTGCAGGGTCGGCTGGCCGAGTTCCTCGGAGACACGGACCTCGCGGGCCCGGACCTCCTCGACGATCGCTTCGAGAACACGGTCGCCCACGACGTGAGCATGCGACGACGCGGTCTCTGGCGGCTGGCGAAGCGCGTCACCGCGGAGCTCGACGACGAGACGCGCGCCCTCGTGGGTGCGTACTGCCAGGGGGTCAACGCGCGCATCGCCTCCCTGCCGGCACTTCCCCGGGCGCTGACCGACCACGGCGTCTCCGCCTCCCTCTGGACTCCGGCCCACGTGGTCGGCGTCTGGCTGCAGGCAGCCCAGCTGTACGGAGGGGATGGCCTCGGCAAGGCCAAGGTCTTCAACCAGAGCGCGAACGGGACGTTCGACCTGGGCCCGCTGCCGGACGATCAGTCCGCGGGCGTGGTCCAGGAGATCGACGTCCCCACGGCGTGGGTCCAGGAGGTCCGAGACTTCGCGGAGAGCGTGGGCCTCGATCCTGACGCCGGCTTCGTGGGCGGAGGGGACGACGACCCGGCCTTCAGCCACACCTGGGCCGTCCGCCGCCCCGGCGGCGCGCTGCTCGTGGGCGCGCCCCGGATCCCGGTGATGCTGCCCTCGCTCCTGCACGAGTGGGCCGTGCACGGTGAGACCCTCCACGGCCGCGGCTGGGGCTTCGTGGGCGCGCCGGTCCTGCTCGCGGGCTTCAACACGTCGACCGCCTGGAGCGTCACCAGCGCCGGCCTCCACCAGGCCGACGTCTTCATCCTCGACCGCTTCGGTCCGGACCGCGTCCGCCTCGACGGGCAGATCGTGTCCATCGACACGACGCTCGAGATCGTCCGCGTGGCCAGCGGTCCCGACCGCAACGTCCTCTACGAGGAGACGGCCGCAGGCCCCCTCATCGACGACCTGCTCCCCGGAACGGGCCCGCAGTGGCGCTACTCGTGGCTCCACCCGGCGTTCCAGTACCCGGAGCTCAACCCGATCCGGGCCGGCTTCGCGGCGATGCGCGCGGAGAGCGTGGAGGACCAGCGCGCCGCCGGGCACCTGCTCCCGTGGCCGTCGCTCAACCGCGTGTTCGCCGACCGGGCGGGCGAGATCGGCTACGCGCTCACTGCGGCCGTGCCCGTGCGCTCGGCCGACAACGCCGTCGCGCTCGAGACGGCGGGCATCGCGGCCCAGTACGGGAGCCCGCCGTTCCGGCTCTGGCAGGGCCTCGTCCCGCCCCACCTGCTGCCGCAGACGGTCGAGCCGTCGCAGCCGGTGATCTTCTCGGCGAACCACCGCGTGGCCGGCTCCTTCTACCCCATCCCTCTTGGCGGTCGAGCGCTGAGCCTCGGCGACTCCAGCCGCTCCCGTCGGATCCGTGAGCTGGTTGCGGACCTCACGCCCGGGGGCCCGGGTCTCGAGTGGTGGGACCGCCTGGCGCGCGACAGCGTGGACCCCAACCTCCGCGACCTGGTCGGCATGGCGATCCTCGGGCACGCCCAGGGCTGGACGTTCGACCCGCGCACGGTCGAGGCCCTGCCTCACCTCCAAGCCTGGCTCGCCAACGGCGCGTCCCTGCTGCTCACCGACCCCTGGATCGGCCTGGTCGGGGCCATCGATCGCGGCTTCCGGGACCCCGACCTGAGTGAGGTCCACGGCGAGGGGGAGAACGGCCTCTCGAGGCTCGCTCGTCGCGTCGAGGTGTGGCGCTCCCAGGGCCTCGACTTCGACGAGTGGCCCCAGGTCGAGCTCATCGCTCACTGGCTGGAGACGATCCTCTCCGACGCCGCGGACGAGGTCGCAGGAGTCGGCAATCCCCTGGACGTGCCCGCGATCCAGGCCGCGTCCGACGCCTACAGGTCCGCGCGCGAGACGCTCACCCTGGAGGCCCATGCTGGCGCGGAGGGAATCGTCGCCCTGGCTCCCTGGGCCGACGTGACGGTCGGTCCCATGGCGTGCCCCGACAAGCAGACCCTCTGGAGCCAGCACCTCGACAGCGTCTCGTTCTTCGTGGACCTGCGGACGCCGGACGAGGCGATCGCCACCGTGGCGCCGGGAACGCACGAGCCCGGACGCCCCCACCCGCTCTCCCACGTGAGCGAGTGGCTGAGCGGATACGCGCGCCCCATCCCCCTCTCACGGGAGGCCTTCCCCGCGGTGAGCGAGAAGGTCCTGATCCTCCCGTGAGGCCAAGGCCTCGGTCCAATGCAGCGGGGGCAGCCACATGAGTGGCTGCCCCCGCTCGCTTCCGGCCGAGGCCGAACGTCGCCTCGATGGGCTCAGGTCCGCGAGGCCTCGAAGATGCTCTGGATGGAGCCATCGAGGGTGGCGCCGAACTCCTCGTCGGACTGCTTGGCCGACAGGCCCTCGGAGAGCGCACGGCTGAAGCTGGCGATCATGCCGGGGTTCTTGGCCAGCTTGGCGTTGGCGTCGTCACGGCTGTAGCCGCCCGAGAGGGCCACGACCTTGAGCACCTTGGGGTGCGCGATGACGTCGGAGTAGAAGCCGTCCTCGGTGGGCAGGGTCAGCTTGAGCATGACCTGCTGGCCGTCGGGGACCTCGTCGAGCAGCTCGAGCATGCGCGCCTTCAGCATGGCCTCGGCCTCGGCCTTGGTCGGGCTGTTGATGTCGACCTCGGGCTCGATGATCGGGACGAGCCCGCAGGCGAGGACGCGGTGGCCCAGCTCGAACTGCTGGTCGGCGATCGCCTTCACGCCCTCGGCGTTGGCGTGCTTGATGACCGAGCGCTCCTTGGTGCCGAAGACGCCCAGGCCCTTGGCGCGCGCGAGGGTGTCCTCGAGGCCGGGGATGTCCTTCATGAGCTGCACGCCGTTGGCCTCGTCCTCGAGCCCCTTGTCGATCTTGAGGAACGGGACGACGTTCTTCTCCTCCCAGAGGTAGGCCGCCGATCCCTTGCCCTCGATCTGACGGTCCATCGTCATCTCGAAGAGGATCGCACCGAGGATCCGATCACCACCGAACTTGTCGTTGGTGACGATGCGCGAGCGCATCGCGTGGATCTGGTCGAACATCTCCTCCTCGCCGGAGTACTCGGACTCCTCGACGCCGTAGAGGCGCAGGGCCTTGGGAGTGCTGCCACCGCTCTGGTCGAGGGCGGCGATGAACCCGTCCTGGGTCTGGATCTTCTGGAGTTGCTGGTCGAAGCTCATGGCTGGTGACCGCCCGGTTCTGGGCGGGGCGCGAGAGAATACGGATCGCGGCCCGCTGGAGGGCCCGTTTCGGCTGGAATCGCGGCGATTCCAGGACCTCCCAAGCTGCCGGTGCGCGCCCACACGCGGCTCAGCCTGTTCGAACGATGGATCTCCCCGAGCACGCCCCTGACCGGATGGCCACGCCCCCGCCCATGGGGACCGTGGAGCGGGCCTGCTGGGACCTCGTGACGGCGACCCGCTGGGAGGACAAGCGCCCCCCGCGGGCCGAGTCCTGGTGGGACGCCCCGCAGCCCCTCCGGCTCGAGGGGCCCGGGAGGCCTCCCGGCCTCGAGGAGCTCGAGAGGGCCCCCAGGACGCCGCGGCCGGGAGCCCTCCAGCGGCCCGAGGCGCGCGCGGCCCTCTTCGTCCGCTTCCTCCATCACGAGCTGCAGGCGGCGGAGCTCTTCGCCTGGGGCGTCCTCGCGTTCCCGGACACACCGCGCGCGTTCAGGGAGGGACTCGTCCGCCTCGCATCGGAGGAGCTTGGGCACCTCGAGCTCTACCGCACGCACGCGCGACGCCTCGGCGCCGACACCGACCGCATGCCGATCCGCGACTGGTTCTGGACGCGGGTGCACGCCTGCACGGAGCCGGCCCAGTTCGTGGCCTTCCTCGGCCTCGGTCTCGAGGGCGCCAACCTCGACCACAGCGCGCGCTTCGCGGAGGCGTTCCGCGCCTGCGGCGACGAGGAGGGAGCCGCGATCCTCGAGCGCGTGGGCCGCGACGAGGTCCGGCACGTCGCGTTCTCGCGGACCTGGTTCGAGCACTTCACGGGCCAGCCCCTCGACTTCGAGCAGTGGGCAGAGGCGCTCCCCGCTCCGCTCACGCCGGCCCTGTTCCGGGGGACGCCTCTTCAGCGCACTGCCCGCGCGGCAGCCGGCATGGACACGACCTTCCTCGACGCACTCGCGCGAGCGCCACGCGCGACGGAGCGCCCGCGGTGAGTGAGGCCCCGCGGCGCGTCTGGGTCCTGAACCTCGACGCCGAGACCGAGCTCGCGACCCGCGGTCCGTACACCCGCTCCGCCCACCTCGCCCGGATCCTGCGGAGGCAGGAGCAGGCGCTCGCCGCGAGCCTCGTCCCCGAGGGGGATCTCCTCCTCACCGAGAGCAACCACGCGCGGCTCGAGGCCTCCGGAGAGGCGGCGGGTCTCGAGGGTGTTGCCTGGTGCCCCACGCCCTCCGCACGGCGGGCCTTGGAGGCGGTCGGAGCATGTCCGCCAGGTGGGGCCGAGGCCGCCAGCCTGGCGACCGTCAACCAGCGCCCCTTCGCGACCGAGGTGCGCCGCTCGCTCGGAGAGCATGCGCTCGAGAAAGACACTGCCGTCACCCTGGAGGACGCCCTCACCCTGCTCGCCCGGCCCGCGGAGCTGGGCTGGCTGGTGCGCCGCACCTTCGGGGCAGCAGGCCGCGGACGGAGGCGGATCGCTGCCGGGAGGCCAGCGCCCGACGAGGTCGCCTGGCTGCAGGCCTCCCTGCGTGAGGGGCCCCTGACTGTCGAGCCGTGGGTGGAGGTCGTGACCGAGTTCACGCGCTCGGGGTACGTGACGGACACCGGGCTCGTCGTCCTCGCACCGCCCACCCTCCAGCGGACGACCGCCGAGGGCGCCTGGGTCGCCTCCGAGCTCGCGGAGGCGGATGCCGTCACGGCTGCGCATGACGAAGCCCTCCAGGAGGCACTCGAGGCCGCCGGTCACGCCCTCCTAGTGGCCGGGCACCGCGGCGCCTTCGGGATCGATGCCTTCCTCCATCGCTGGAAGGGTTCGGTGGAACTGAACCCGCTGAGTGAGATCAACGCGCGGTACACGATGGACTGGGCGCTGAGCTTCGGGCAGCGAGCGCGCCCCGACCT
>WTJQ01000513.1 GCA_011524785.1 Planctomycetota bacterium
ACGCACACGCGCCGCTCGAGGCCCTCCAGCGGGAGTCGATCTCGGCCGGGCGGCGTCGGTGGGGGACGAGCCCGTGAGCGACCGCCTTCCGTGTTGGCGGCGTCGCGTCGGAGGGGGACGCCCTGGAGCCAGGCTCCTGCCCAGGAGCGGTCGTGTGACCGCCACTCAGCGGGACGCTTGCATCAGGAGCGGTGCCCCCTTCCTCTGGCCAGGGGATCGCCTGAGGGTCCTCGGCTCCGTGCTCGGGCTCGCGCTCCTTACGCAGGACGCCGGAGCCGGTGCGGCAAGTCTGGCTGGAGTGGAGCCCACTCCGCCCCTCTCGGCCGAGGTGTCCTCCATCCGTGCGCGAGAAGGGCGCGGAGGGGACCCACTCGGGCTGGAGGAGGTGGCGATGGCGGCCTCGAGAGCGCTGGACGTCGCGGGGCCCGGGCTCAGCCAGGACAGCCTGCAGGGGCTCACCCAGGTCAGGGCACTGGCGCGTGAGGCGAGGACGGTCGAGGCGGTGCGTCTCGCGGAGACGCTCCCTTCGGACCTGAGTGGCGCCATCGCGAGGGTCGAGGCCCGGTACTGGGCCGGGGACCTCGCAGGGGCGCTCGCCAAGGCGCGCTCCTCCCTGGAGACATGGCCGCAGGACCCTCAGCTGCTCCTCCTCGGCAGCGAGCTCGCCCTCCAGCTCCTCCTGCCGGCGGAGGCCTTGAGCTGGTCCGAGCGGTTGGTTGGCCTCGATGGTTCCAGCCTGGAGCCTGAGGTCGTGGCCTTCTATCGGGACCGGGGGACGAGCCTCGCGGAGGAGGCGCGGACCGGTGCGGCCTGGGAGCGAAGGCACGAGGGCGTGACCCTCGGGACTCGTGTGGTCGCGGTCCTCGGTCTGCTTGCGTGCGTCGCGGCGACCGTGCTGCTGGCGCGAGAAGCGAGCGGCTCCAAGGGCTGACCCTGAGCCGGGCGGATCGCGCGTGGCCCGCAAGGCTGGGGGTTGAGAGACGCTCCGATTCCCAATCAGGAGCGGTCGCGCAGGGAGGGGCTTGCACCGTGCGAGGGCGCGCTGCAGGGGGAGCCCTGCGGCAGGGGAACCGCGGCCCGAGGTCGGCGCGTCCCGGCGGAGTCTCGCTGCGGATCGGGGCCTTCTCACCCGAGGAGGGCCCACCGGGCAAGCGCGCCTGGGATGCACGAAGGCCCACGGGGGACGGCCGGGATGACCCCCAAGGCGGAGGGCCCGCCTCCGCAGCGCGGAGGCGGGCCCTCGATGCCCGTTGACCCGACTCGCGGGCCGTGGGGTTTGGGATCAGAGGATGTCCAGGATCCCGTTGCCCGCACCGGTCAGGGTGCTCGAGTTCGCGCGGTAGTTGATGTTGCGCCCGATCTTGGTGTTCCAGGGCAGCATCTCCTTGTCGCAGACGATGCCGAGGGCCACGGCGGCGAAGCCGCGAGCACTTCCGGTCATCGTGGACGACTTGAGCATGTCGACCAGGGGCTCGATCGAGTTGCGGTCACCGATCTGGCCGAGCGCGCTGGCGATGGCCGCTCGCGTGGCCATGCCCTTCGCGCTGCCGAGCATGTCGACGAGCGTCGGGACGATCTGCTTGTCGCCGAGGAGGCCCAGCGCGATCGCGGCCTGCTTGAGCAGGTCGGGGCGGTACTTGGACTCCTCGATGAGCTGCTGGATCTGCTCGACAGGACGCGGATCGCCGATCAGGCCGAGGGCCACGCAGCAGTAGCCGCGCGCCTCGTCGGAGCCGGTGAAGAAGTCGAGCTTCTCGACCAGGGTCGGGATCGCATCGACGGTCTTCGACATGCCGAGGCCGAGAGCGTACGCACCGATGTCGGCAGGACGACGGCAGTCCTTGGTCGCGGCCTGAAGGGCCAGGACCGTGCCGCTGTCGAGGGCCTCGCCAGCCTCGGCGAGATCCCAGGCCTGCACGCCAATCGCGAGGCCGGCCCAGGGCTTCATCTGGACCTTGCCGCGACCGAGGGTCTTGGTCAGGGCCTCCTTGATCTCGTCACGGCCGCCCCAGGGCTTCTCGCCGGTGCCCGGGCGGGCGCCGATCTGAGCCAGGGACACGAGGGCGAAGCGGCGAGCCTGCTGCTCGCCCTTGCCCGCGACCTCGATCAGGGTCTTGCGGATCTTGCCGTTGATCCCGCGACCGCCGTCGTCCTCGCAGGTGCCGATCTGGCCCAGTGCGAGGGCGGCCGACATCTGGAGCTCACGCTGGGAGTAGTCCGAGCGCTCGCCGCTCGCTTCGATGAGGAGCTCGGCGCAGCTGGTGCGGATGGTGTCCGCCTCCTCGCCCTGGAGACCATCCAGGAGCATGGCCATGGCGCGCGGCGCGTGCGAGCGCACGAACCAGTGGCGCGTCTCCTTGTTGGCGCGCTGGTTCTTCTCGTCGAAGTAGTCGAGGAGGAAGCTCAGCTGCGCCTGGCGCGAGACGCACCAGCGGAGGTTGGACTTCTGCTCGTCCTCGCTCAGCGCGACCTCGCCCTCGACGGGGTCCACCTTGGTGAGGCCGAAGGCGACCATCGCGGCGACCTTGATGTCGCGGGTGGCGAAGTTGGGCGCCTCGAGGACGTCGACGAGGTGCTCGGCGATGCGCTTGCGCAGCTCGTTGTCGCTCGTGCGGTAGCCCAGGAGCCCCAGGCCGTAGGCCGCGAAGGCGCGCGTCCGGAGCTGGACCTGGGTCGAGCCCACGGCCTTGCGCCCCGCCGGGCCGTCGTTCATGAGCTCGACGAGGAGGTCGACGCTGCGGTCGTCCGCGAGGATGCCGAGGGCCACGGCCGCCGTCTCCGCGATCTCCTGGCTCGAGTCGGACAGGAACTTGGCGATCTCCTTCTGGAAGCGAGACTCGCCGCTCTCGTCCTGGGAGTCACCGATCTTCGCGAGGGCGATCAGGGCGCCGGTCACGATGTCGTTGTGGCGTTCCTTGTTGAGAGCCTCGAGGAGCGCCGGCACCACGACGTTCTCGATCTGCTCCTTGGTCGGGCGCAGGGTCTCCTTGGCCTGGTCCTGCTGACCGTGGCCGAGGAAGAAGTCGTCGGAGCCGGTCTGGATGCTGCGCAGGGGGGCTTGGGGTCGCGCTTCGAGGGGGAGCCGCACCTCAACCGGAGCGGCGCCACCCACGACGGCCGTATCCAGAGCGGAACCCACAACTGCTGCCTCGCCCACAGTCGGCAGGACCGGTCCCAGGAGGCGATGCGCCAGACACAGCAGACGATCGAGAAGGTGCAAGTGCCGTCGGCCG
>WTJQ01000260.1 GCA_011524785.1 Planctomycetota bacterium
GGACTGGATCATCGTTGGGAGGGCGTCGCCGGGCCGGGTCCGGGTACGATCCGGCCCGCGGGGACCGCTGCGCGGCCTGGGAGCGGCTGGAGCCGCTCCTCGTGCGGGGGACCCTGGACCAGGGAGGTCGACGACAGGTTTGAAGCTTCACCGTTCCTATCGGCCGGGTCGCGCCCGGGGCGCCAGTGATCTCGCGATCGTGGCGGGGGCCGTGGCCGTCCTGGCGCTCGTCCTGGCTGGCTGGGTCAGCTTCGGCGTGGGCAGCGCGGGCGCCGAGGCGCCCCTGACGGCGGCCGGGGACGCCGGCACGGGCTCGGGGGACGGCAGCCCGTCCACCGCCGGGCTCCCCGAGCCGGGCGTCCGCGACCCGGAGGCCCTCCGCAGCGAGAGTCCGATCGAGGTCGGAATCGACCTGCCCTACAAGCGGATGGAGAAGTCCTTCGAGGGCCGGGGCACCCTGACCGGCTCGGTGAGCTTCGCGCCCGGACTCCCCGCCCCGCGGGAGTGGACGCTCGAGGTGATGCCCTCCCGGTTCGGGCTGGGGCGCGAGCACGCGGATGGACGGGTCGAGACCTTCCCCGGCAACGTCACGACCTTCGAGCTCTTCGACCTGCCCATGGGCGGCTACACGGTCCGAGCCAGCGCGACCGGCCAGTCCTCCCTGGGGGTCGAGGTGATGCTCTTCAAGCTCGCGGACCATCCGGAGCTCCCGGGGATGGATCGGATCCACCTCGCCCTGGTCCTCGAGCCCCGCGCGACCCTCGACGGGGTCGTGCTCGATCACCTGGGGCAGCCCGCCCCCGACGTCCTGGTGACCATCCAGCGCAAGGGCGCCCCCGAGCGCAGGGAGGCCCGCACCACGTTCAGCGGGCTCTGGCGCTTCAACGACCTCGAGGAGGGCACGTGGGTGGTCCGAGCGGGACCGTTCCAGCGTCCCCTCGTCGAGCCGGTCGAGGTCGTGGTGAGCCGCCCGTCGACCCAGGCGCCGGACCTCGAGCTCCCCCCCCTCTACCCCGTGACCCTGCGAGCCGTGGACGAGACCGACCGCCCCCTGGAGGGTGCCACGGTCCGCGGCTACGGGCCGACGCCGATCGAGGCCGTGACTGGCTTCGACGGACAGCTCCGCCTGCATCACCTCGCCGTCGGGACCTATCAGGTGCGCGTCCAGGAGGCGGGAACCACCCGCGCCGGCCGCGTCGACTTCCAGGTGAGCCCCCTCGAACCGGGACAGGAGCCGCCGCTCCTCCTGGTGCGCTGCCTCGAGCGGGACTGAGCGCTTGGGCTCGAAGAAAGAGCGTCCCCCCGGGGACGGCGGCACCGCGCCGCCCGCCGACGTGCGGAGCCTGCTGCGCTTCGCCTGGCCGTCGATCCTGTCCTTCGTCGCGGGGAGCCTCTTCCGGGTCAACGACCAGTTCTGGGTCCAGCACCTGGGTCCGGACGCGCAGGAGGCGCTCGGCGCCGTCACCTTCCTGCTGATCCTGGACTTCGCGGCCTACTTCGTGGCGATCGCAGGGTCGATGAGCCTGATCTCGCGTGCGAGCGGGGCGGGTGATCAGGCCGCGCGCGACGAGCTCGTGGGGCGTGCCCTGTTCGTCGGCGCCGCCGTCGGCGTCCTCGTTGGGCTGTTCGGATACCTGTGCGCTGAACCGCTGGCGGACGCCTTGGAGCTCGCCCCCAGCCAGCGCCAGCCGTTCATCGAGTACACGCGCGCCATCCACCTCTGGTCGCCGGTGCTGGCCCTGGCGCCGCTGGTGTCCAACATCTTCCTGTCGATGGGCGACAGCCGGACGCCGCTGCTCCTCCAGATCGGCGCGGTGGTCAGCAACTTCGCGCTGAACCCGCTCTTCATCTACGAGCTCGGCATGGGCGAGGACCTCATCGTCGGGGAGCGCTGGGGCATGGCTGGCGCAGCCCATGCCTCCGGCGCGTCTCGCGGGCTGGCTGTGACCGCGGGCCTGACGCTGCTGGCCGCTCGCTGGGGCATCCACTGGTGGCGCGTCCGCCAGGTGCGCCTGGCCCACCTCACGCCGATCCTTCGTACCGGCATCCCCTCCGCTGGCTCCATCGCGGTCTACGCGGTCGTCTACGCGCTGATCGTCAAGCTGGTGTTCTCGGAGCTGCCCCCGGCGGCCCTCGGCGGCCTCTCGATCGGCTTCAACGCCTTCGAGGGAGTGGCCTATCCGTTCTACCTCGGGGTCGCCGTGGCGACGGCCTCGGTCGTGGGACGCAACCTCGGCGCAGGGGACCCCGCCCGCGCTCGACAGGCCATTCGGAACGCGCGCGGGATCGCGACCGCCCTGGGCCTCGTCTTCACGGCGGTGTTCCTGGGGCTGGGGTCCGTGCTCGTGGACCTGTTCACCATGGACCCGATGGTCCAGATGCAGGCCCTCGACTACGTGCACGTCCTCGCCGTCAGCCAGGTCTTCGTCGCTCTCGAGGCGGTCGAGGAGAAGGTCCTCCTCGGCGTGGGGAAGACGCGCCCGATCTTCTGGGTGAGCGTCCCCGGGAACGCGATCCGGCTGCCCCTGGCGTGGCTGCTCGCGGTGCAGGCGGGGCTCGGCGCCGCCGGCGTCTGGTGGACCATCAACCTCTCGACCCTGCTCAAGGCCGCTGCGTTCCACCTGCAGGTGCGCCGGCTCGGCGAGCTCCGCGACGACGCCCCGGCATCCTGAGCTGGACGCGACGGCCTGGACCCCACGCGCCGGGGCGCCCGGACCGGCTCTCAGCCGAGGGCCTGGAGGAGGTCCGCCGCGAGGTCGTGGGGATCCTCGATGCCGACGGCGACGCGGACCGTCCCCGGCCCGATGCCCACGGCCTCGCGCTCCTCGGGCGTGAGTCCCACGTGAGACATGTAGGCCGGCAGGCTGACGAGGGTCTCGACGCCACCGAGGCTCGGCGCATCGAGCGCCACGCGCAGGCGATCCGCGAACGGGCGCAGCGCGGCGTCCCCGGCGCGGAGACCGAAGGCCACCAGGGGCACGGGTCCTGCCAGGGCACTGCTCGCCAGCTCGTGATCGGGATGGCCCGGGAGCGAGGGGTGGCTCACCCACGCGACCCGCGGGTCGGCGTCGAGGGCCTCCGCTACCGCCACCGCCCCGCGTCCCGCCGCCTCGACCCTGAGGGCAAGGGTCGCGAGCCCCCGCTCGAGCAGCCACGCAGCCTGGGGGTCGAGGCTCCCGCCGGCGCGGGGCTCGTCTGGCTCGAGACGGTCAGCAACCCCACGCTTCGCGT
>WTJQ01000490.1 GCA_011524785.1 Planctomycetota bacterium
GAATGGGGCCGGAGTGGGCGTCCCGTACGCGCTCGACGAGGTAGGCGAAGACCTCGTCCTTCGGCAGGGGCTCCCCACGCAGGGCCATGCGGTACCAGGAGAGCTCGAGAAGGTCGAGGCGGCGCCGGCCCCCGACCTGCTTGCCACCGACCTTCCGCCTGTAGGCGACGTACTGGAGCCACCAGGGCCCGTCGCAGGGCGGTCGCTGGTCCCCGAGGACAGCCGCCTCCTGGGCCCGCGGGATGCCCTGCGCGTCCCTCTCGCTGAGCCTGCAGACGTCGATGCTCAGGGCGTACTCGCGCAGGAGGGGCTCCTCCGAGGTCAGGAGGTCCTGAACCAGGGCGTCGGTCTCGGGGCCAGGCTCTGCACTCGGTCGGTTGAGGAGGGCGTGGAGGGCGGCGATGCGCTCCCTCGGGGATCCGCTCGCGGCGGCCCTGCGCAGCTCCTCCTCGCTCCTGTGCCCAACGGCCCAGCCGACGATCATCACGCTGATCAGGGCCAGGCAGGCCAGGTGGGGGCGCCAGGTGCTCACGAGGCCCCTCCCTCGATCCCGCCCCATGCCGCCCGGAGGAGGCCGATGGTCGTGGGGGCTCCGAGCCACCAGAGCGCGAGGAGGGCCGCACCCAAAGCTCCGGCAACGAGTCGCCGGCCCGGACCCTCCTCTCCCCGACGGAGAAGCAGGGCCGCCGCGCCGATCAACAGCAGCGGGACCAACGGCAGCCGGAACCGCGACATCGCGACGAGCGAGCCTGTGGCGAGCAGGTAGAGCCCGTTGAGCAGGACGACCAGGGCGGGGAGGCTCCGCGGCAGGTGCAGACCCAGGCCCACGAGGCCGAGGAGCAGCGCGCCGGCGGAGGCAAGGGCTGCGAGGGCCGCGAGCAGCGGCCGGGCGTCGGCCAGGGGGCCGTGGTAGTGCCCGAGCGCGAGGTGGCGCGTCAGGAAGCTGACGGGGGCGACCAGGTCGGACCACTTCTGCAGTCGCGAGCGCAGGATCCAGCCAGGGTGATCCGCGGCGAAGGTGAGCCCGCGGCTCCGGTTGGCCTCCAGCCGCGTCGGGAGGTGGGGGATCTCCTCCGCTCGGGGCCACTCGGCAACGGGCCGGCCGGCTTCCCGGGGATCCCGGAAGGGGGCGCGGACCTGCAGGACGGGTCGACCCGCGCGCTGGAGGGCCGTGTTGACCGGGATCAGGTCGAAGTTCCGGTGGGTCGCATTGAGGCCGTTGTAGGCGTTCTCCCCCAGGGTGGAGGCCAGTCGCGGGCTGCCGTAGACCTCGAGGTTGCGCAGGGTCCAGGGGGTCAGGACCGTGACGAACACCAGCAGCGGCAGGGTGACTGCGCGGATGGTTGCCACGACGCCCGCCCTGCGCGCCTCCTGCAGGGCCAGCGGGAGGAGCAGCAGCGGCGCGAGGTAGAGCGCGCTCTCCTTGAGGTGCACCGCCGCGCCGCTGAGGACGGCATAGCCCGTGAGGTGCAGGGTTCGGGCCCGGGCCGCCTCCTCCTGGAGTGCTCCCACGAGGAGGGCGAGAGCCGGCAGCCAGAGCGCCAGGAACAGCGTCTCGGACCAGAGCAGGTGAGTGAAGGCCGCGAGGGGGAGGTGAAGCGCCCAGCCGACGCCGGCCAGGAGCCCGATGCGACGGTCGAACAGGCGCTGACCCAGCACCATGGTCGAGGCGCCGATCGAGAGCGAGGCGAGGACCTGGATCCAGCGAGCCAGGGCCAGTCCACCGTCGTCGGCCAGGGC
This sequence comes from Planctomycetota bacterium, assembly GCA_011524785.1. GTDB lineage: Bacteria > Planctomycetota > UBA1135 > UBA1135. The sequence goes on from WTJQ01000490.1 coordinate 1,741, forward strand.
GAAGCAGGCGCGGAGGAAGGCCGGATACCCCGGTGGCCAGAGGTACCGGTAGCAGTCGAGGAGGACGCCCAGCCGCTCCAGGGTGAGCGCGAGGTGGACGTAGTTCGCCTCGTCCGACTGGAGGTCGATGGGGCCGGCCGTCAGCAGCAGGAGGGCGCGCACTCCCAGGCCCAGGCCCAGGATGACCAGGGCGCTCGGGCTGGTGAGCAGGGGGCGGACCGGACTCCCGGGCACGGGAGGTCTCCGCTCAGCGGCCGCCGCCCTCGGGGACGACGATCTCGCCGTTGGCCCGCTTCTCCAGGCCGTCGATCCGAAGGAGGCTGGTGCGAACCATCTTCTGCCCCTTGGCCCCGAGGACCTCGAGTCCCTTGGCGCCCAGGGCCCGGGAGATGGTCCAGAGCTCCAGGCGGTTGGCCTTGCTCATGAACAGGGTGTAGGCCCGGCCGGTGGGGACCTCGGCCAGGACGTAGTCCGCCAGCTCCTGGGCCTTCCTTCCGAGGCCAACGGCGAGCAGGACCTCGTAGTGGAGGGCCGCGTCGCGCACGAGGAAGTTGCGGCTCTCGGTGTAGCCGTAGCTCACCTCCGGCGGTGCCGTGGTCGGGTCCGAGGTCCAGGCGTCGAGGGCCTCGAAGCGCTGCTGGACATGGGCCATGGGGTCGGGCACCAGGTCGTGGACGTCCGCGTAGTGGCGGTAGGCGACCACCCACTCCAGGTCCTGCAGGAGGAGCTGCTCCTTGATCCGACGCTGGTCGGGGTCGGTCCCGTCCAGGGTCGCGAACACGTTCTGAGTGTCGTGCTCGTTGCGCAGCCAGAAGTTGAAGCGCACGAGCTCGTGGACGTCCTGAGCGGTGGCCGTCGAGGCGGCGACTCGCGCGAGCAGGTTGTCGCGCCGCGCGATGAGGCGGGGAGCCGCGTTGTCGCTCGAGACCTTCATGTAGGCGATGCGCTTCAGGAGGAACTCCAGGATGCGCGCGCGGAGGCCTGGCAGCTTGGAGTCCCCGTTGTCGAGGACCCACAGGTAGGCCGCGAGGCACTCCTCGGGCTCGTTGCCCGTGCTGAACAGGTGGTTGGCGTAGCCGAGCCAGGCGTAGGGGTCCTCGGCGCGGTCACCCTCCGGACGCTCGGGGGCGCCCATGCCGATCAGGGCGAGCTCGAAGGTCAGGAGGAACGTCTTCGCGTCCATGCCACCCTCGACGCGCTCGATGAGCCCCTGATCCGGGGACATGAGGACCGTGGTCGGGGTCACCTGGGCCGCGAGCCGGCTGACGAGCTTCTGCTCGTCCTCCGGGCGACGCTGGATCGCGATGGTGTGCTCCTTGAGCCAGGAGGCCAGCAGCGGGTCCCGGAAGATCTGCTGCATGCGGCGGCACTCGGGCAGCTCGAGGTCGTAGACCCACATCAGCACGGGCTTCCCCTCGTCCTGGCCGCGGACGAAGGCGTCCGCCGCGGTGAGGTCGAGGAAGGGGGTCTCCGGGGCCTGGAG
>WTJQ01000110.1 GCA_011524785.1 Planctomycetota bacterium
AAGGGGCCCGAGGAGCCGGTCGACGCCTTCGTGCGCGAGGTGCTCGAGACCGCCGAGCTCGACTCCCTCGCAGGCCGCCACGCAGCAGCCCTCGGCGCCCTCGAGCAGGCGGTGCGCGACGCGCCGGCCGCGGCAGGTTTTCGGACCGCGCTGCAGGAGGCGCAGGACCGGGCTCGACGCGAGGCGCGTGAGCTCATCGAGGCTGCTGAGGCCGCGGAGCGCCTGCGCGGCCTGGCGGGCGCGTGGGAGCTGATCGGCCCCGAGCGCCACCGCTTCCCGAGCGACGTCCTTGCGGGGGACTGGGCGGCTGCCCTGGCCCGCTGGACCCCGCCCGACGTCGCCGTTCAGGACGCCGAGGTCGCGGTTGTGAAGGCGCCGTCTACGGGGGAGTCGACTCCCTCGCAGATCGCTCCCCAGGATCCTTGTCCCCCGACGGCACCAAACCCTGCGGAGCCGCTGCGTCCGCAGGCTCGAGCTGCCGTTCGCCTGACACCGGAGGAGCTCGTCCTCGACGCGGGCGAGCTCGCCATCGCCGGCGAGCGGGCGCGCGTTCGCGGCGACCTCCCGCGGGCGCTCGCGCTCCTGCGGACCGCCGCGGGCCGGACGGCTGGCCCCGAGCACGATCGCTATCGCCGTCGGGCGAACGAGGTCGCGTGGCTCGTGGCGCTCGAGGAGGAGTGGCCGGCGGAGGAACTCGGCGCGTTCGACCCCTCCAGCTCTGCAGAGCTGCAGACGGCCCTCGAGGAGGGGTTCCTCGGGGACGACGCACGGGCTGGCCTGGTCCTGCGCCTCCTGGGGGCGACCGAGGTGATCGACCCCGAGCGGGCGCTCGACGTGCTCGCCGGGCTCCCCGACCTGGACGCCGGCCACCGGGACCTGCTGGTGGCGCGTGCCCGCGGCACCGAGGTCCCCGAGGGCGGCTTCGTTCTTCACGAGGGAGCGTTCCTCGGGGCGCTCGACCACGACCGCGAGCTGGTGGGGCGTGAGGTCGAGCGCCTGCTGCGGGCGGTCCTCGGGGATCGCGTGCCTCAGCGGCTGGAGGCCCACGCCACGCTCGTGGAGCTGGCCCGCGTCCATCCCTGGGCCGAGAAGGAGCTGGCCCGCGGGCTCACCGAGCTCGAGGCGAAGGCCCGGCGCGGCCTGGGACGCTCGAAGGCGTGGAAGCCGCTCCTCGCCCTGGCCGAGGAGCGCGCCCAGCTGGACGCCGCGCGCAAGCGCGCCCTCGCCCTCATCTTCGACGAGCAGCGCTACTTCTACCCCGTGCCCCCCAACCGCCGCGCCGAGTACGAGCAGGTGCAGCGCGAGGTGGACGAGCGCGTGGCCGCGGTGCGCGAGCTCTGGGACGCCGGCAGCACGGTGCGTCTCGACGAGCGCTTCCGCGAGTCCCTCAGGGACCTGACCTGGGCACGCCGTGAGCAGGGGCACCGCAGCCTGCCCGAGGACGTGCCGGCCTGGATGGCGCTGCTGGGGCCGGAGCTCGAGGAGCTCGCTCTGGACTCCTTCGCCTGGGATCACCGTGAGCGGGCGCGTCTCCTCCGGGATCGCTGGATCGAGGCGCGCAACGAGCGGGTCTGGAGCGGCGCCGCCGAGACGGACGGCGTGGCCTGCGGACGAGCCGAGCAGGAGCAGGTGCGCATCACGAACCGCTATCGGGCGCTGCTCGGGCGGCAGAGCGTGGCGTGGGACCCGCTCATCCAGGCGGCCGCCGCGGTGCACTCGGACTACATGAGCCGCACCGGGAACTTCGGCCACTTCGAGGAGGACGTCCCGGGCCGCCGGACGCCCTTCGACCGCATGCGCGAGCAGGGCTACGACCGCGGGGTGAGCGAGAACTGCCACGCGGGCAGCGGCTCCCCCGAGGGCGCTCACCAGGGCTGGACCCACTCGTCCGGCCACCATCGCAACCTCCTCATGACGGGGCACACCGAGATGGCGACGGCCGTCGCTGGCCCCTACTGGACCCAGAACTTCGGCATGGGGGAGGCCTCCCGGGCCGAGCCCCCGCCGCCCCCCCCCGCACCATGGCACGACTGACCGTCACCCAGGGCGACTCCCGTCGCCGCTTCAAGCTCCCGACCGGCACCCTGACCGTCGGCTCCGCGGACAGCTGCACGCTGACCCTGGACGACCCTGCCCTGGCTCCGCTGCACGTCACCCTGGAGGTGGACGGCGACGCGGTGCAGGTCAGCGTGACCCAGGGCGTGCAGGCCCCGCGACTGGCCGGCGCTCCGGTTGAGGGCACCATCGCCTGGGAGCCCGGGGCCTCGCTCGAGATCGGAGGGGTCACCCTCGGCCTCGAGACCGACGCCGCCCCGGCGGCCCCCGCCGCGCCGGCTGGGAAGGCAACCACCCCGCAGGTCACGCGCACCGCACGGTCCGGTGGCTCCGGTGCGCGCCGCACCGCCTCTGGCGGCGGTCACCGTGCCTCCAGCGGCAGCAGCCACCGTGCTACCGGCGGGCGGCGCGGCGCAGCGGTCGAGCGCACGGGGAGCGGCAAGGTCCAGCGCCGCACGCGCGCGACGCCGCAGAAGGGGATCCCCACGTGGCTGATGCTCGTGTTCTTCGCGGTCGGCGTCCTGGTGGTGATCCAGATGCTGGGCAACTACGCGGACAGCTCCCAGGAGGAGGCCTTCGACGCCAAGACGAGCCTGGCGCGCCTCGAGGAGGCCCTCGCCGAGGGCAACGTCGGCAAGGCCGAGACCGAGATGGCCAAGGTCGAGCGCCACGACGCCGAGCTCACGCCCGAGTGGCGCGAGCGCTTCGCCGGCATCCGTGCGCAGACCCGCAAGCTGAGCAGCAAGAGCCTCGTGCTCGCCGACAACCTGGCAGGGACGCGATACCTGGACAACCAGCTCCGCAAGTACGAGAAGAACTACCTCGCGCCGCAGCCCACGCGCCCGCGTGCGCGCGTGTTCGTCAAGCGCGCCAAGGACTTCCTCGAACGCTGGCCGGACCACCCCGACCTCGAGGAGGTCCGCAACAAGCTGCGTCGCTGGGAGCCCACCGCAGAGCCGAGTCAGCCCGCCAACCTCCAGGACCTGATCTGGGAGGCGAAGACGCTCACCTGGGCCTTCCCCCGGGACTACGAGGCGGCGCTCGCGCTGCTCGAGGGCTATCGATCCCGGGCCAACGAGACCGATCTCAAGTTCCTCGAGGGCGTCCTGCAGACCCACCGCTCCGAGCGCGAGGACTACTTCAAGGAGCGCTACGAGTACGCG
>WTJQ01000168.1 GCA_011524785.1 Planctomycetota bacterium
CCGCCACGCTGCGCGCGGCTCCGGCCGCCGCTCCTCCGTCGACAGCGCTCTCGGACTGCCGGGGAGCGCTGGTCTCCGAGCCTCCGCAGCCCGCCAGGAGCACAAGCAGCAGGCCAGTTCGTCGGTCGTGGATCCTCATCGTCCTCCCTCCCCGGCGTCCGGCCGCATGGCCGGGCGCACGTAGAGCTTCGAGCCGAACGCGCGTACGAAGGCGCCGTCCGGCGTGAGCACCACGCCGCGGTGGTTGCCATGGTCGACCACGAGCAGGTTCCCCTCGTCGTCGAGGGCGACGCCGGCCGGCTCGTACAGCTGGCCCGGGCCCAGGCCCTCCTCGCCGATCATGAGGTCCAAACCGTCGCGCGGGTCGAAGCGCAGCAGGCGGTGCCGCGCCGCGTCCGCGACGAACACCCGTCCGGTTCCATCCACGGCGAGGCCCGCGGGGCGGGTCAAGGCCCCCTCACCGAGGATGCGATGCACCTCGCCGGTCGCGGTGCGGAAGCCCACCACGCGGCCGGCCAGTGCATCCGCGACCCAGAGGATGCCCTCGGGACCGACGGCGAGCGCGACCGGATCGATCAGGAGCCCGAGGCCAAGGGCGCGCATGCAGCTGCCCGTCTTGGTGTCGACCTCGAGGACGGCGCGGTTGCGCGCGTCGAGGACCCACGCCCGGCCCTGCTCCTCCGCAAGGGTCACGGCCACCGGAGCCGGATCGAAGAACGCCTCGATGCCGCCGAGGTCCCGCTGCCAGGCGCGCAGGTCGATGCGGCGGACCCAGGCCGCCGCGCCCGGGTGCTGGTTGAGCGGAGCCTCGGGGTCGATGCGGATCCGGACCTCGTCCAGGGCGGCGAGGGAGGGATCGGTGATCCAGGCCGTGCGGCTCCCGGTCTCCAGGGCGATCCCACGGGGCTGCAGGTAGCGACCGAGGCCGGCGCCGCGCCGCCCGAAGGAGGAGAGCTCCGTCGGGGCCGGGAGGGTCCGCAGGTCGTGGACGAGCACGGCATGGGTCTCCGGCTCGACCATCAGCATCCAGGGCCCATCCAGCGCGACGGTCCGTCCGTAGTGGGCCGAGGCCTGCGGTGCGAGGGCGCGGATCGGGTCGACGGGCGGCTCGGCGCCCTCGGTCCGCGTGAAGACCTGGACCCGCCCGTCGAGCGGCTCCGCCACGGCGAGGTGCCGCCCCGTGGGGGACACCGCGACCGCTGCGGGGTAGTGCAGCCTGCCCTCGCCCTCGCGCGGGCGGATGGCGTGGGTGCCCAGGGTGTAGAGCAGTCGTCCGGTCTCCTCGTGCACGGAGATGCGGTGGTTCTCGGTGTCCGCCACGTACACGCGACCGCCCCAGGCGGCGATCCCGGTCGGCCCAGCGAGCAGGCCGGGGAAGGCCCCGTAGTCCCCGAAGCCGCCCGCATGCACGCCGTCCGGGTCGAAGCGCTCCACGCGCGCGCGGTCCCGGTCCACGACGAACAGCCACCCGTCCTTCCCGAAGGCAACGTCGGCGGGGAAGGTCAGGAGGTCCGTGCCGAGGCGCAGCTTGCGGGCACCCGCGAGCCAGCGGACGCAGCCGCCCAGTCCGTCGGCCACCGCGAGCCTCCCGTCGGCAGCCGCGAGTCCGCGCGGATCGCACAGCTCCTCGGCGCCAGCCAGCACCACGTCCACGTCGCGCCAGTCCTCACGCCCCACCGCGACGACCCTGCGGCGGGCCCGGTCGCTCACGTAGAGGCGCGTGCTGGCGGCCACGCCCGAGGGCCCGCCCCACACCGCGCCGTCCTCGAGGATGCGCGCCTGGGCTCCGCTGACGTCGAAGCGCCGCACGCGGTCCGCGTGCTCCTCGGCGACCCAGAGCTCTCCCTCGGGGCCGAAGCCCACCGCGACCGGACCCTCGAGGTCCTCGATCGTGTGGCTCCACGCTCCGAGGTGCGTGTCGGGCGGTGCTGCCGCGGGCTGCTGGACCGCTCGGGTCGGCGCCACAAGCACCGGGAGGAGGGCCAGGAGGAGCGCGCTCACGCGGCCATTGTGCCCCTCGCGCGGGGCGCCGTGGGGCCGGCGAGTGTCCCTCGGGCGCGGCTCGTGCTCGCGTGGGCGGCAGGCGTCCGCGGAGGTCAGCGCCGGAAGATCGGCAGCAGGCCCTCGGGGACGGACAGGAACAGGCAGTTCATCGCCGTGGCGTACGCGTCCCCGTAGCGGCCCCGGAGCAGGCCGGTCCCGCGTCCACCCGGCCGCAGGTCCTGCCACGTTCCATCCGCCTCTTGGTCCGCGAGGATCCGGCGGACCTCGTCCTCGGCCCAGCGCCGGAAGTGCTGGAGGTCCCGGTGCTGCCAGAAGGCCTGCGCCAGGTAGAAGCGCTCGTAGTAGGGGAAGTTGGAGGCCTCGCCGCCGCTGCCCCCGTCCGCGCGCGGACGGCGCGCCGCGAGCTCGCGGAACACGTAGTCGTAGCCGGCGTCGACGATCCTCCCGTCGTACACGCCGCTGGCGTGGAGCGTGGAGAGGCACCCGGCCGTGAGCCCGACGGACACCTGGGGATGGGTGGTGGAGTAGCGGAAGCCGCCCGTCTCGTCCTGCAGGCTCTCCACGTAGCCGATGGCTCGCTGGATGACCGCGCCGTCCACCCGCACCCCGGAGTTCCTTGCCCCGCGCAGGGCCTGGACCAGGCAGACCGTCACGGAGCCCTCGTGCTCGGCCGTCCGTCCGGGCCCGTAGTACCAGCCCCCCTGCGATCCCTGCATCCGCTCGATGTGGCGGACCGCGGCCTCGAGGCCCTCTCCGAGGCGCCGCCCGAGGGGGCTGCGCGGCGAGAGGGCTGCGGCCTGCGAGAAGGCCAGGGTGGCGAGGCCGTGCCCGTGCGAGCGCGAGGCCTTGTCCTCCGTCGCGGAGATCCAGCCGGGGTGCGCCTCGCCCGCGCCGGCCTGGTGCGAGAGCAGGTACTCGAGCGCGCGCACCAGCGCCCCGGCGTGGGGGCCCCGGCTGGGAGTCGAGCCGCCGGCCATCCAGGCGAGGGCCGCTAGGGCCGTGACCCCGATGGGGGAGGCGGCGTCCTCCTGTCCGATCGGGAGCGAGCCGTCGCGGAGGAGTGCCTGACTCGAGGCCAGGGCGTCGAGCCCACGGCGGATGGAGGCCTGGATCGCGGGCTGGGCGCCCGAGGGAAGGGCTGGGCCCTGGGACCGGACTCGGCCGGAGCCCGTGCCCGGGGCAGGGCCGCGATCATCAAGGTCGGGCAGGACG
>WTJQ01000447.1 GCA_011524785.1 Planctomycetota bacterium
CAACGCCGACGCGGGGCCCCAAGGCCCCGCGTCCACCCCCTCATCCCACGGAGGAGGGGTTCCGAGGGGCCCGTGGAGCGGACCCCGGCACGCTCACTGGAAGGTGATCGAGACCCCGTCGGTGAAGTTCGAGGTCGAGCCGACGTCCCGGAACCAGGTGGTGAAGTTCCAGGTCTCGCCGGGCGCGATGTTGATGACCCCCACCACCGGCCAGTTCGCCGTCAGGTCGATGGTCAGCTCGAAGGAGCCGGAGGTCCCCGAGTTCTTGATCTGCCCAGGACCGCTGAAGCGCCCGATGCTGCCGCCAACACACAGGATGCCGGAGGACACCGGGATCGCCGCCTGGGTCGTCGAGGTCACGAACAGCCCGAACTGGCTGGTCGGGAGCCCCGAGGCCTGGAGGGTGAGGTCGTTGGCGCCGATCGACTCGGAGCCCACGGCCTCGATGTGGCCCGGGACGCCGGACGAGTTGCTGGCCGCAGGAGCACAGTAGGTCGTGCCGATCGGGCCCGAGCCGGTGCCGCCGCAGCCGCTGCCGGAGCCGAACACGATCATGTCGTAGCTGTTGCAGTCACCCGCGCTGTTGCCCGCGACCTCCGACTTCAGGATCACCTCGACCGGCGCGCCGGAGGAGTTCGTCCACGAGAGGGACTCGTTGTCGGTGCTGCTGGCGCTCGCGGCGATCGGGATCCCGTTGCAGCCCGCGAGGTCGTACAGGTAGAGGTTCATGTTCGCCGTCGAGTGCGAGAAGAACGTGTCCACGAAGACCGTGGAGCCCGCGCCGACGCACAGCACGTAGAAGTCGGCGTCCGTCTTGGAGGCCCAGAGCCCGGAGTACAGCCCGTCCACGAGGTTCCCGGCCTCGGCGCAGGTGTCGTTGGGCTCGTAGGAGTCGTCGGGGAGACTGCAGGCATCCACCGAGACGTCGACGCTCAGGTCGTAGTCCGTGCAGCCCTGGCCACCGTCCAGCGACGTCTCCACGTAGATCGGGACCGTCTGCCCCGTGTTGTTGGTCCAGGAGACCTGCTCGTTGTTGTTGTTGCTCGTGCTGCTGTCCTCGAGGTTGAAGCAGTACGAGTACATGCGGGCGTCGATGTCCCCGTCGTTGTGCAGGAAGCTCACGTCCACCGTCACGGTGGAGCCATCGGGGACGTTGATCAGCCACCAGTCGGAGTCGTTCCCGTCGACGACCAGCCCCGTGAGGCTCTGACCGCCGCTCAGGGTGACGGCCTCACCACAGTTGTCGTTGGGCTCCTGGTTGTCGTCCGTGCAGCCAGAGCCGCCGCCGCAGTTGTTGCACGGCGGGATGCAGGAGTTGACCGCCTCCGCCCGCATGAGGTTCTTGACCGTCGGGTGGAAGTAGGTGGTGATGTTGTTCATGCCGCCCGAGCACAGGTGGCAGTAGCTCATGACGGTGCCCTGGCTGATGCACTGGCCGCCGGAGCTGCACTGGCCCTGGTAGCACTGGTCGACCGGCGGGCAGTAGTCGTGGGTGTGCGGAGTGCCCACGTTGTGGCCGATCTCGTGCGAGCAGACGACGAAGTCCCAGGTGTTGCCACCCTGCTGGACGGGGAACGAGAGCCCACCATCCACCCCGAAGCTCACGCCGAAGCCGAAGTTCTGGTTGCAGAGCACGTCCAGGTACGCCACGCCGCCACCGTTCACGCCGCTGATGAAGTGGCCGAGGTGCGCCCCGTTGGGGATGTTGCCGGCCCACGCGTTGCGGAACTGGTTCAGCATCGCTCCCGGACCGCCGCTCTGCTGGGTCCAGGGGTCGTTGTTGCTGGTGTAGAGCTGCACGTACGGGTACGTGATGACCACGTCGATCTCGGTCGTGTACCGGTCGCTGATCGCAGCCAGCAGGGCCGTCAGGTAGTTCTGGGCGGCGTTGAGGTTCCCCCACGAGTTGTAGAACTGGAAGTCCGTCTCGACCGCGATCTTGAGCTCCAGGAGCTGACCCTGGAGACTCTCCCCGGTGTTGCCGGCGGGCTGGCCGATGCGGCGCGTGGACTCGGCCATGCAGAACTGGCCGCGAGGCGCTCCGGATGCCCGCATCACGGCGTCAGGCACGATCCGCACCGAGCTCTGGTCCCAGCCTGCGCTGCCAGCGAGGAACGGGATGACGTGGTAGGTCTCCCCCCCCGTCTTGACCCAGCCGTAGCAGCCGTGGCTCGCGAAGGTCAGCTGGACCTCCGAGAAGAGGTCACCCGCGACGCGCCCCTTCCAGAGGGTCTGGTCGAGCGGATCGTAGGTGGTCGGTGTGCCGTCCACGCGCAGGTCGAACAGTCCGGGGTCCACCTCGATGCGCTCGAGCCCGAGGTCGACGGTGCCCACGCCGGGGAGCGGGAAGCCCTGGAGGACGATGTCCGCCAGCTCGGTCAGGGCGTCCAGCTCGGCCGGGTCGGGCTGATACTCCTCCGTCCCCGGGTAGGTCGGCGGCCCCATGGGGTCCATCGGGAACGGGACGGTCTGCTGGGCCTGAGCGGTCGCCAGCGGGAGCACGATGAGGGGAAGGAGGTGTCGCATGGGGTGTCAGGGCCCTGGGCCCACCTGCCTGTGACGAAGCAGGGGCTCTCCAGGATCCCTCCAAAGGCTACAGGGGCCCCGGAGCAGGCGCGAGCCCCGCCGCGCGCGGACTCAGGATGGGGCCGCCCTGGCCGGGTCGCGCCGACCGGGCGCCGGGACGAGGGCGTGGCCGGGACCCCTGCGACCCCGTGCCTCACAAGGAGACCTCAGCCCCCGGAAGCGGGGTCACCTCGGGAGAGAGCACTCTCCCGCAAGCCCCCCCCGGAGAGAGGGCCGTCAGGAGACGGGCCCCCTGGAGCCCGAGTCCCTTAGGGCATGGGTCGAGGCGAGGCACCGGCACCATCCAGACCCTGGCACGAGGAGGGGACGCGACTGCATGACCTCTCCGCGGCCCGGAGGTCCCTGAGGGCCTCACTTCCGATGCACCCGGGCCAGTGGGCCGTGCGAGCCCTCAGGCCTCGCCATCGGAGGCAGGTCCGTCCGCCGCCCCGGCCTCGGCCGCGGCGGCGGGAGGGGTAGCCTTGGCCGCCTCAGCCGACTTCGCCTCCGCCTCCGCCGCCTGGGCCTCCGCCGCGGCCATCTTGGAAGCCGCCTGCTTGGCCGCCTCGTTCGGCGCCAGGAGCATCGACATGCGCCGCCCCATCAGCTTCGCCGGCGTCTCGATCTTGGCGATGTCGGCCAGGTCCTCG
>WTJQ01000029.1 GCA_011524785.1 Planctomycetota bacterium
CCCTGGTTCCCCTGCTGCTCAGCGCAGCCCCCGCCACGCTCGCCCCGGCCGCGCCCAGCGCCCCGATCGCGCCCCTGGCGGCCCCGGCGCCCCTCACGGCTCTCCAGGACGGCCAGCCCCCCATCCAGGTGCTCGGCGACGACTACATCCTGAACTTCCCCGAGGGCGAGCAGCCCGGGGAGGGGATGAACCTGGCCGAGTTCGTCCGCGCCTGCCAGCAGGTCACGGGCATCAACTTCACCTACGCGGACGACACCCGGAACTTCCTGACCCAGAAGCGCATCACGCTCCTGGGCACCAAGACGGTCCCGAAGAAGGACTTCTACTCCTTCTTCCAGATCATCATGTTCATCAACGACTTCGTGTGCGTCGAGGTCGGTGAGGGGTCGCTCAGCGTCATCAAGATCGAGTCGCTGCAGGGCGGCGGTGGCCGCGGGGCCCAGTCGCGGGCCGACGGCATCCTCGTGGACGAGGAGGACCTCCCGCAGTACGCCGCCCAGCCGGCGACGCGCATCACGACGGTGATCAACCTGCCGAACACGGACGTCCGCAACCTGGCGAACAACCTGCGGACGCTCATGCCCGACCAGACCTTCGGGCAGATGCTGGCCGCCGGCAACTCGAACGCGATCATCCTGACCGGCTACGGCTCCACCGTCGCGGCCATGGCTCGCATGCTCCGGATCGTGGACGAGGCCTCGCGGACCGAGGTCGTGACGCCCGTCTTCGAGGTGCTGCAGCTCGAGTACGCCGCCGCCGACGAGATCGCCAGCCTGGTCGAGGAGCTCCTCGACGCCGGGCGCCGCGCGACCCAGGGTCAGAACCGGCCCCAGCAGGGCGCGACGACCCAGATGTCCGCGGGCCAGCAGGAGGCCAAGATCCTGGTCGACCCGCGCTCGAACCGGCTCCTCGTCATGGCGATGCCCGACGACATGCCGCAGATCAAGGAGCTCGTCGCCAAGCTCGACATCGACATCCTCGAGCGGGCCGCTGCGTACCACATCTACCCGCTGGAGAACGTCAAGGCCGAGGAGCTCTCCGAGACCCTGAACGACTTCCTGCAGGACGCGGGGCGCGTCGAGCAGGGGCAGGCCCAGGGCGGCAACAACGCCCGGGGCGGCGCCGCGGGCGGTCAGAGCACCGAGTTCGTCGTCGTCCCGGACGACGAGACGAACTCCCTGCTGATCGCCGCCAGCCGCACCCGGTACGAGGAGCTGCTCAGCCTCATCCGCCGCCTGGACCGACGCCAGCCGCAGGTCCTCATCGAGACCGCGCTGATCGAGCTGACCTCGCGAGACTTCCTCGACATCGGCGTCGAGCTCGGCCTGGCCGACGTCGAGGGTGACGGCGGCTTCGGCGTGACGAACTTCGGGCTCTCGACCTTCGAGGACCTGGACGCCGACGGCATCGTCGACAGCCGAGTCCCCAACAACGGGACCGGCATCACCGCCGGCATTCTGGACGGGGACAACTTCAGCCTCCCGATGCTGCTCTCGCTCGTGGAGCAGAAGAGCAACTCGAACGTGCTCAACGTCCCCAGCGTGCTGGTCAACAACAACGGCAGCGCCAAGGTCGAGGCCCTGTCGAGCCAGCCGACGACGCAGATCACCAACACCGGCACGGTCGGCGGCACCCAGGAGAACTTCAACGGCTACCAGGACGCGGGCATCACGATGCAGATCTCGCCGTCCATCAGCGCCAGCCGCTACCTGCGCCTCGACATCTTCCTGAACGTCTCGACGTTCCAGGGCTCCTTCAGCGGCCCCATCCCGCCGCCGAAGCTCGAGCGCTCGGTCGAGACGACCGTCAACGTGCCCGACGGGGACACGATGGTCATCGGCGGCATCGTCATCGACACTCGCTCCGAGGACACCGACCAGGTCCCGGGCCTCGGCGACCTCCCCATCGTGGGGCGCCTGTTCCGTCGCGACGCCGAGACCCAGGACCGGACCGCGCTCTACTTCTTCGTGACGCCGCACATCCTGCAGGACGCGGACTTCGCCGACCTGGCCGAGATCAGCTACCGCCGCAAGCTCGAGGCCGCCGACTCGATCGGCCTCGACCGCATGCGCCGCATCGAGCCCGGCTTCGGTGCCCAGGAGGACGCGGGCAGCGTGGACCTCGAGGGCTTCGACCTGCCCCTCTACCAGCGCCCCACGGTTGGCGAGGAGGTCGACGCGGCCGAGATCGGCAAGGACCCCAGCGAGGTCCTCGAGGCCCTCGAGAGCCTGGGCACGGTGGGCCCCGCCGAGGGCGAGGGAGCCGACTCCTGAGCCTCGGGCTCCGCAAGGGAACACCCCCATCATGGCCAGCATCTCCGACCTGCTCCTCGACGCGGGACTGACCCGCGACAAGCTCGAGGAGTGCCGGCAGCTCTCCGTCCGCAGCGGGGAGTCGCTCGACCGCAGCATCCTGCAGCGCGAGTACCTCGACGAGGTCACCCTTCTGCAGGTGTATGCGAAGCACCTGGGCTTCGAGTTCCGCAAGAGCCTCGATGGCACGAAGGTGCCCGGGGACTTCGTCGAGGGGGTGCCCGTGCACTTCGCGCGGAACTACAACCTCGTGGCCCTCGAGGAGCTCGAGGACGGGACCCTGAAGGTGGCCACCTGCCACCCGCTGGACCCGCACCCGATGGACGACCTGGCGGCGCTGCTCGGCCGTGAGCTCGACCCCGTCCTGGCCCCCCGCCTCGAGATCACGGGCCTGATCGCGCGTGCCTACCGCCACAAGGCCGACGGCGTGGACGAGGCCCTCGACGCGGTCTCCGAGGACGCCGACATCGGCTCGATGGCGGCCGAGATCGACGAGGCCGAGGACGTCCTCGACGTCTCGAACAAGGCGCCGATCATCAAGCTGGTCAACACCATCTTGTTCCAGGCGCTGAAGCTGCGGGCCTCCGACGTCCACTTCCAGCCCTACCCGGACCGGATGCAGGTGCGCTTCCGCATCGACGGCATCCTGTACGACATGGACTCGATCCCGCGCCGGGTCCAGGACGCGATCATCAGCCGCGTCAAGGTCATGGGCAAGATGGACATCGCGGAGCGCCGCCTGCCCCAGGACGGCCGCGCGACCATCCGCCTCGGGGACGGCGAGGTCGATGTCCGGATCAGCTCGGTCCCGACCACCGACGGCGAGCGCATCGTGATGCGTCTGCTGGACAAGACGGCCAAGCTCTACCGACTCAACGAGATCGGCCTGTCCGAGAGCAACGCCGAGTTGATCCGCCACTACATCGGCTACAACCACGGCATCATCCTCGTGACCGGCCCGACGGGCTCCGGCAAGACGACCACGCTGTACGCGTCGATGGCCGAGATCGACACGACGATGAAGAACGTCCTCACCATCGAGGACCCGGTCGAGTACGCGCTCGCTGGCGTCAGCCAGGTGCAGGTGAACGCCAAGAAGGGCCTGACCTTCGCCGCGGGCCTGCGCTCGTTCCTGCGCCAGGACCCGGATGTGATGATGGTCGGTGAGATCCGCGACCTGGAGACGGCCGAGGTCGCCATCCGGGCCGCGCTGACGGGTCACCTGGTGTTCTCCACCGTCCACACCAACGACGCCCCCTCCACCATCACCCGGATGATCGACCAGGGGGTCGAGCCCTACCTGGTGGCCTCGTCCCTGGTCCTGATCATCGCCCAGCGCCTCGTCCGGACGGTCTGCCCCCACTGCACGGTGGTCGAGCCGATCAACGACGAGTGGGCCGCCAAGCTCAAGAAGGTGGGCATGGACCCCTCCGAGCTGGAGGGCCAGATCGCCTACGGGGCCGGCTGCGACGAGTGCTTCCAGTCGGGCTACTCCGGCCGGACCGCCATCTACGAGTTCCTCCCCGTCACGGAGGAGCTCCGCACCCAGGTCATGGAGGGCGGCAGCGCCACCGACATCAAGCGCGCCGCCGTGGAGCGCGGCCTCATCACCCTGCGTGAGGACGGCCGCCAGAAGATCCGTGACCGCCTGACCACCCCGGACGAGGTCCTCCGCGTCACCCAGCTCGACGTCTGATCCCCGCGATGCCCATCTACGAGTACGTAGCCTTCGCCGACGGCGGCGCCACGACCAAGGGGGTCGTGGACGCCGACACCGAGAAGGACGCCAGGCAGAAGCTGCGGCGGCAGAAGCTGCTCGTCACCAAGCTCACGGAGACCCGCGGCGGCAAGCGCGTGCGGGGCAAGAAGGGGGGCCGCAAGCCGGGCCTCCTCGCCCGCGCTGCCGAGGCCCGGGCTGCGAGCCAGGGGCCGGGCGCGCGCGAGACCGAGATCGTCCTCGGGATCACCCGCCAGCTGGCGACCCTGCTCGGCTCCGGCATCGCCCTGGCGGAGGCCCTGTCCGCCGTGGTCGATCAGGCCGAGCAGAAGCGCGTGGAGACCATGCTGCGGCAGATCCGGGAGGGCATCCAGCAGGGCAACAGCCTCGCGGACGCCCTGGCCCAGCACCCGGCCTGGTTCACCGAGCTCTACGTGAACATGGTCAGCGCCGGTCAGGCTGCAGGCAACCTGGACATCGTCCTGTCCCGCCTCGCCGACTACATGCAGGCCCAGCGCGCCCTGCGCCGCAAGGTCGTCGGCGCACTGACCTACCCTGCGATGATGATCGTCATCGGCATGATCGTCGTGACGATCCTGATGGCGAAGGTGGTCCCCGAGATCACGGCCATGCTCATCGAGCAGGGCAAGGCCCTGCCCCCCGCGACCCAGGTGCTGATCTCCATCAGCAACGTGGTGCAGGACTGGTGGTGGGCCATCATCGGGATGATCGGGGTGGTCTCCTTCGCGTTCGAGCGCGTCTACCGCACGTCGGACAAGGGCCAGCTGGCCATCGACCGCAGCCTGCTCAAGATCCCCGTCCTCGGCGAGCTGCTCCGCAAGGCCGCGGTCGGACGCTTCACCCGGACCCTCTCGACCCTGCTGCAGTCCGGCGTGCCCGTGATCCAGTCCCTGGACATCACGCGCAAGGTCGTCGGGAACCGGGTCATCGGCGACGCCACCGAGCACATCTCCCAGCGGGTCGTCGAGGGCACCGACATCTCCGGTCCGCTCAAGGCCTCCGGGGCCTTCCCCAGTGTCGTCGGGTACATGGTCGCCGTGGGCGAGCAGTCCGGTGAGCTGGAGCAGATGCTCGACCGCATCGCCATCGCCTACGACGAGGAGATCGACGTAGTGACGGAGCGCCTGACCGCGCTCCTCGAGCCCGTCATGATCGTCCTGCTCGCCGGCGTCGTGGGCTACATCGTCTACGCCATCGTCCAGCCGATCCTCGAGATCGGCCAGATCTGAACCCCACCCGGGCGGGCCAGGCCCGCCGACCTCCCATGCGCACCCTCAAGTCCAGCAAAGCACGCGCGGCCGCCCAGGCCGGCTTCTCGATCGCCGAGCTCATGGTCGTGATCCTGATCATCGGCCTGCTCTCCACCGTGGTCGTGCCCAAGGTCATCGACCGCCTCTCGGACGCCAAGATCGGCAAGGTCAAGGCCGACCTCCCGGCGATCGCGGGCGCCCTCGACCAGTTCATGATCGCCAACGGGCGCTACCCCGACGGCATCGAGGCGCTGGTCCAGGGCGACGACAACGGACGCACCTTCCTCAACCAGCGCACGGTCCCGAAGGACCCCTGGGGCAACGAGTACGTGTACAACCCTCCGGGCGGCGGCAACAACGAGTTCGAGCTCTTCACCTTCGGTCGTGACGGCGTGGCCGGCGGCGAGGGCGAGGACCGCGACGTCAGCTACGCGATGGTCCGCGACCAGGAGATCTGACGCGGCGTGAAGCTCCCCGGGCCGCAGCGCGGAGCACCGGCGCGCCAGCGAGCGCGCGCCGGCTTCACGATCCTCGAGCTCGGGATCGTGCTGCTCATCCTGGGGATGGTGACCTTCGCGGTCTCGGTGTCCTACGACGCCCTCGTGCCACGCGAGCGGCTGAACACCTCGGTGCGCGAGCTGGCTGACATCCTCCGTCAGGCCCGCTCCGAGGCCATGTCGCGCAACGCGGAGTTCCTGGTCGAGTACGACCTCCTCCAGCACCGGTATCGGATGATCACCCCCCTGGCCAAGGACGGCTCGCGCTGGGTCGAGGGGGTGGACGAGGAGGAGTTCCGCTACGCCACCCAGTGGGAGCCCCTGCGCCCCGGCGTGGAGTTCTCGCAGGTCACCCTGGCCGGCACCGAGTTCTCCGGGGAGGTGGTGCGGGTCCGCTTCGACCCCCTGGGCTCGGCCTCCGACCATCTCGTCACCCTGGCCCAGCCGGTCTACAACACCACCTTCACGGTCGAGGTCCTGCCCCTCACGGGCCTCATCCGCTTCCACGAGGGCACCTACGAGCGCGAGCTCCCCACCGACCGCGACTTCGACTGATGCGCCGCCCCCCCACCAGCTCCCGCGCCTCGGGCTTCACTCTGGCCGAGGCCGCGATCACGATCGCGATCGTGGGCATCGGGCTGGCGTTCTCCGTCCAGGCCCTGAACGGCGCCGCCCAGACGGCGGCCCACACCCAGCGCATGAAGATCGCGCGGGAGCTCGGCGTGGAGATGCTCGGCGAGATCGCCGCCGGCCTGTGGTGGGACGACCTGGAGACCACGCGCTACGGGACCTTCGCCACCAAGGACCGCCCGAACTACACCTGGGAGCTCGCCCTGGGCGACGAGCAGCTCGAGGCGGCCCGCACCGACCAGCCCGACCAGTGGGAGGGCCAGCGCTTCGACAACTGGCAGTACCGCCGCGAGCAGGAGGCCCTGAACAGCGGCTACTCCTCCGCCGAGGACATGGACGAGGAGGAGGAGGCCGTCGAGGAGTACGAGCAGCTCCGACTCCGCGTGTCGTTCCCGTTCCTGCCGGGCCTCGAGGACCTCGATCACCACGTCGAGCTCGAGCGTTGGATCGACTGGGAGCAGGTCTACGGCCCGGCCGAGGACGAGGAGGGGCTCGAGGAGCTCGAGAACGGCGACCTCCCGGGCAACTCCGGGGACGCGCAGCAGGGCGGGACGCCCGGCGCGGCGACCGCAGGCGACCCGAGCAAGGGAGGCGGACGATGAGGCCTCCCCGGCTCCGAGGCCCGCGCGGGCAGGCTGCCTTCAGCATGGTCGAGGTCCTGGTGGCCCTCCTGATCATGGCGCTGATGCTGACCAGCATCACGCGCATGCTGACCACGGTCCGCACCACGCGCGACCACATCCACAACACCCAGGAGACCATGCTCGCCGGACCCGCGATCATGGACATGGTCGAGCGTGACCTCCTGGCCGTCTTCACGCTGGATCGCCCCAAGGAGCTGCACCTGCGCGTGCGGAACCGGGTCGAGCTGGGGCTCGACGCCGATCGGATCGACTTCGTCACGACGACGGACGGCAAGGAGTGGGAGATGTTCGAGGACCGTGCCGCCCGCGCGGACCTGAACGAGGTGGGCTACGTCGCGCGCCCCAACCCCGAGTACGACGAGTTCCTCGAGCTGTACCGGCGCGAGGACTTCGGGGTCGACGACGAGCCCTTCAGCGGCGGCCGCTACACCTTCCTCCACGACCGCGTCATGAGCTTCTCGATCGAGGTCTTCTCCGAGGACGGGGTGGACGCGGAGGTGATCGAGGAGTGGGGCGTCCTCGCAGGCGACGAGGAGACGAGCGGTCTGCCCGCCTGGGTGCGGATCTCCATGACCCTCGAGCTCGCGCCCCGCCTGCTCCGCGAGCAGCTGGTCCGGACCGACCCCGGCGACCGGGTCGTCACCTACACGCGCATCGTGCGCTTCCCCAACGTCCTGCGCGTGGCCCTCGACGACAGCCCGCGCCTGGCCCTGCCGGCGCAGCGGCCGGACACCGGGGCCGGCGGCCCGGCCGGTCCGATCGATGCAACGGGCGCGGGAGGAGGCGGCTTCGGCGGTCCCCTCCCCGGCGACGGCCGGGGCGGCGGAGGGGGCAGCCGCGGCGGCGGGACCACCACGACGACAAGCGGCGGCGGCCCTCGCGGCGGCGGTGGCAAGGGCGGCGGCTGATCCCGGTCGAGAGCGCGAACGGCACGCTGCCTCTGGGGAGCAGCGACCGGTGCGCAAGCCCTCGATGGCCTCTTGCATGAGCTGCCCACGGAGCAGTCTCAGGCCACCGGGGTCCCCAGCACCTCGCGCCCCGCGAGGTAGGGACGCAGCGGCTCGGGCACCCGAACGGTCCCGTCCGCCTGCTGGTGGTTCTCCAGCAGCGCGATCAGCATCCGCGTGGACGCCGCGACGGTGTTGTTGAGCGTGTGGCAGTGCCGGACCTTGCCGTCCTCGCCGCGATAGCGGAGGTTCAGGCGGCGGGCCTGGAAGTCGTGGAAGCGCGAGGCCGAGTGGGTCTCGCCGTAGCCCTCACGGGAGGGCATCCAGGTCTCGATGTCGAACTTCTGGACCTGCCCCTGGCCGAGGTCGCCGCCGCAGACGTTCACCACTCGATAGGGCAGCTCCAGAGACTGCATGAGATCCTCTGCGTTCTGGAGGATCGCCTGGTGGTGCTCGAGGGAGCGCGCCTCGTCGTCCACGTCCACGACGACCTGCTCGACCTTCTGGAACTGGTGCACGCGGTAGAGCCCGCGGGTGTCCTTGCCATACGTCCCGGCCTCGCGCCGATAGCAGCTGGACTGCGCCACGAAGCGCAGGGGCAGGTCCTCGTGGGAGAGGATCTCCCCGGCGTGCATGGCGGTCAGCGGGACCTCGGCCGTCCCGACCAGCCACAGGTCGTCGCGCTCGTCGCAGCGGTAGGCCTGCTCCTCGCCGCCAGGGAAGTACCCGGTCCCCTGCATGGCCTCCGTCCGCACGAGCGTCGGGACCGTCACCGGAGTGAAGCCGCGCGCCGCCATGAGGTCCACCGCGCAGCGCAGGACGGCCGATTCGAGGAGCACGAGGTCTCCCTTGAGGAGGTAGTTCCGCGAGCCGGCGAGGCGAGCGCCGCGCTCGGTGTCGATCCAGCCGTGCAGCTCGCCCAGGTCCTGGTGCGAGCGCGGCTCGAAGTCGAACTTGCGCGGCTCCCCCACCCGGCGCAGCTCGACGTTCTCCTCGTCGTCCGCGCCGTCCGGCACCTCGGCCGCGGGAGGCATGGGGACCTGCAGCAGCAGGCCACGCAGCTCCTCGTCGAGCTGCCCCTTCCGCTCCTCGAGCCCCTTGAGCTCGGCCTTCAGGCCCTTCTGCTCCTCGAGCAGCCCAGCGCGCTCCTCAGGGGTGGCCTTCGCCATCCGCCCGCCGGCCTCCTTCTGACGCTGCCTCAGGGAGTCCAGGTCGACGCCCACGGCCCGGCTGGCCGCGTCGAGCTCGAGGATCCGATCGACGTCGCAGGCGATGCGCTTCTTCTCCGCGCCAGCACGCACGGCTGCGGGGTCCTGGCGGATGAACTTGAGGTCGAGCACGCTGGTCGAGTCCCTTCTTGGCGGGTCCGTGGGGTGTCATCCCGCCGGGTGGAGCCCCGCGGGTCGGTGGATCAATCGCGCCAGGTGGACTGGAGCTTGCCGAACAACTTGTTCTTCTTCACGAAGAGGCTCGCCTCGACGCCCTCCTCGCCGGCCTTCACGCGGAGGGTGAGGTCCTTGGGGAACCACACCGCCGGGTAGCCGTACTTCTGCATGGCGTCCTGGTCGCCGTGGGTGCCCATGCCCTCGCCCTTCGACCCGCGGCCGCTCCCGGCCTTGCGCCAGCTGACGTCCGGGTCGAGGACGCAGTTCCACATGCGCTCGTAGCGCTCGCCGCCGCGCCCGACCACGACCACCGACTGACCGGGGACCGTCAGCTCGTCCCCCTCGAGCTGGACGTCGAAGTCCAGGTCGAAGGGGCCGCCCAGCTCGACCTCGGTGGTCTCGCCGGGACGCACGTCCCAGGCCTTGGTGTCGCTGTCCGCCACCATCAGCGCCTTGATCGACTGCAGCTTCTTGCCCTTGCTCACCATGCCGTAGGCGAGGGTGTACCGCCCGACCGGGACCTCCACCTTCTTGGAGCCGACCAGGTCGACGTAGAGGTTCTCGAAGCGGTCCCGGCCCTTGAGGATGACGTAGGAGGGCTTGGGCCCCTTGCCGAAGTCGAGCTTGAGCTCGCCCACGGGGAAGCTCACCCGCGCCACCTCGAAGCTGGTGCCGCCGTTCTGGGGAGTCAGCTGATACCACTGATCCCCGACCTGGACGAACTCGCTGTAGGGCACGGCACGCTTGCCGCCCCCGATGAGCATCGAGTCGGGCTCCGGCTGGTACACGCCCTCGGACAGGCCGATGTGCGCCCAGGTGCCCGGCGTGTCGCCGAACTCGCCGTTCATGTTCTCGTCGATCACCTGGACCGACGTGCCCTCGAGATCGAAGGTCATGGAGGCCGAGGGCGCGATGAAGATCAGCGCCGAGTTGTCCTGGAGGGCGGAGTTGTACTGGATGCCCTGGTACTGGGTCTGCTCGTGGCCGACCATCGCCAGGAACGACCAGGGGCGCTTCGCGTCCCCGTCCCCGAGCTCCATGGAGATCACCTGGGGCTTGCCCCGGAGAGGCAGCTCCACGTCCCCGGCGCCGTCACGGTCCACGTCGACCAGCACCTCCGCGGCCTTGGTCCGCAGGGCCTGCGGCCCGCCCTCGAGGCGTCCGATGGCGGCGCTGGAGCCCTTGCCCTGCAGGTAGATCTGGTGCCAGATCACGAAGTGGTCGTCGAGGAACCAGTTGGGGCGCACGAGGTCGCCCGGCTCGAGGGGCTCCGCGGCGGCGGCCTGGACGGTGAACGGCTTGGCCGCCTCCGCTGCAGCGGCCGCCTCGGGGGATCCCTCCTTCGGGGCCTCGCCGTAGCCGAGGGCCTCCAGCTGGCGCAGGCGCTCCTCGTACCCGGTCACCACCTTGTCCTTCAGTCCGACGGCCTTACGAGCCTCGAGGCAGGCCTTGTAGCCCTCGGCGGCGCCGCGCAGGTCGGGACCGCCCTTCTCGTGGATGTCGTCGAGCGAGAGGGCGACGAACTGCCAGGAGTTCGACTCGAAGTACTTGTCCCCGATCGCAGTGAACGATTCGGCCAGGCGCTTGAAGGCAGCCGCGTGCTGGTTGAGCACCTGGCGGTCCTTGGCGCCGCCGATGTTCTCGAACCAGGCCTTCTCGAGCTTCTTGTACTCGAGCATGAACTTGCGGCGGTCGGTCTTGAAGGGGCCGGAGAGGTTCGAGAAGAACCGCTCCATGTTCTCGCAGAAGGGAGTGCGGACCTCCGCGCTCCAGGCCTCGCTGATGGCCGCCATGCGCTCGAAGACGATCTCGCTGGGGTTGTTGGCGATGCTCTCGGCGACCTCGACCACGTAGAACACGGCGTCGTCCTTGCGCGTCCGGACGAGCTTGCGCATCTCGTCCTTGGCGTTGACCTTGCGCGCCTGCTCGAACTTCTCCTTGAAGTCGGCGAGGCCCTGGGGCGTGACGGGTGAGGGCTCGACGGCGGCAGCGGCGGAGGGCGCGGCGGCGGCGTCCGAAGCGGCGGCGAGGGCCGGAACGAGGGCGAGGAGAGCGAGGAGGCGCGTGGGGAGGAGGCTCATGGCTCGGATCCGTGGGGCCGCCGTCGGGGGCGACGTCGCCCGATTCTAGCCCCCCCGGGGCCTCGAGCCACGGAGAGCCACGTCCAGCGCGAGGCCAGCCCCTCAGCCGCGCCGCCGTGCGGAGGCGCGCTTCAGCAGGGCCTTCTCACGGCGATCGAGGGCCCCGATCCCCTCGCGCTGGATCTTGCCCAGCAGCCGGTCGACCTCGGCCTCCTCGGAGAGCGCCGTCTCGGCCTCCCGTGCGGCCCGGCGCGTCTGGAGGCGCTCCAGAGGGTCGATCCACAGCCAGCGGCGCTTCGCGGCCACAGCGCCCCAGGCAGCCCCTCCGAGGTGGGCCCAGTGCGCCACGCTGCCGCCTCCGTCACGGAGACTGGTCAGCACGCCAACGAGATCGCCAGCCACGATGAGCGCCGCGAGCACCCAGAGCTGCACGGGGATGAAGAGGAAGAGCACCGTCTGGCGCGGGTTCAGCACCGCCGCGGCGCACACCAGCGCGAGGACCGCACCCGAGGCGCCCACCACGGGGAGCCCGCCGCCGCCCAGGATCCAGGACGCGATGAGGTGGAGCAGCCCGCCGGCGACGATGGCGGCCAGGAACTGCGTGTAGAAGCGGCGGGTCCCGATCAGCCCCTCGAGCATCGTCCCGAAGAAGTAGAGCCCGAGCCCGTTGAAGAGGAGGTGGCTCAGACCGGAGTCCGAGTGCAGGAACCCGTGGGTGACCAGCTGCCAGAACGGGGCGAACGGCGGCTCGGTCCCCCACTGCGTCGCGTTGAGGCCCAGCCAGCCAGGGATTGCACGCCGGAGGCCCGGCTCGAGGGAGGCGATGAGGTTCAGCACGAACACCGCCGCGAGGATCAGCAGGAGCCTCCGCACGCCCGGAGTGAGCGGCGGATACCCGTAGCGGACGCCTCCAGCGGGGGCGTTCATGTCACCCAGCGGGCGCAGCCTCCGCCGCGTCGGCGAGCAGGCGCTCCCCGTCGAGCCCGACCGTGGCCGCGGCCGCGCAGAGAGTGTTGCGCAGGAGCATCGCGACGGTCATCGGCCCGATGCCGCCGGGCACGGGAGTGATCCAGCTCGCGATCCCCATCGCCGCCTCCGTGTCCACGTCGCCGCAGAGCTTCCCGTCCGCACCCCGGTTGATGCCGACGTCCAGCACGACCGCGCCGGGGCGGATCCAGTCGCCCTTCACCATGCGCTCCCGCCCGACGGCCGCGACGAGCACGTCGGCCCGGCGACAGTGCTCGGCCAGGTCCTCGGTCCGGCTGTGGCAGATGGTGACGGTCGCGTTCTTGGCGAGGGCCAGGGTGGCGATCGGCTTGCCGACGAGCATCGAGCGGCCGATGACGACCATGTGCTTGCCTGCGACCTCCAGCCCGTAGCGCTCCATCAGCTCGAGACAGCCGGCAGGCGTGCAGGGGCGATGTCCCGCGCGGCCCAGCGTCCAGGCCGCGACGCTGCGGGGGGACAGCCCGTCCACGTCCTTGGC
>WTJQ01000123.1 GCA_011524785.1 Planctomycetota bacterium
GCAGCCACCGCAGAGCTGGCGCCAAGCGATCCAGGATCTCGAGATCCGTCGCTCGCGTCGCGACGAGCTCCCTGAGCACCTCGATCGCCTCCTGGTCTTTGCGTGGATCGAGGCGGACGACCCGCTCGCTCCAGGCAGCGATCCCCACGGAAGGGGTCAGGCTGGCGTCGGCAAGCTCCTCCAAGGGAGTCGGGCTGGTCGGGAGGAAGCCCGCCAGCTCCACGTGACGCGCAGGGGCCGCCGCGAGCGCATCCGCGGGGAACACCCGGCCGCCGTCTCGCACCCGAGCGGCGCGGACGCGCAGGTCCACTCGAACGCGCGCCGCCAGACTGGCCCCGGGGACACGCGCCGAGACCCTCCCGAGGCGCCACCGCGCCGAGCCCCCGGGAGGGATCACGAGCGACGCAGGGACGGCGAGCTCCTCGAGCTCGGCACGGTGTCCACTGCGCCCACGGGGGTCCATCTCGCTGTGCAGCTGCGCCAGCACGAGAGCACCCGGGAGGAGCTCCAACGGTCGAGCCCACTCGGAACGGGCGCAGAGCCAGACCTCCAGGTCCGGAGGGCCTGATGAGGGCCTGACGAGGTCGAGGGAGAGTCCAAGAGCCCGGGTGCGCTCCCGTCCTCCAAGGACGAGTCGGTATCCAGCGAGCAGGCGGGACAGCGCCTCGGGGGCCTCGGGATCCCGCTCCATGCGGGCCTCCAGGCGCGCAAGGAGCGCATCGGCGGTCTCGTCCTCACGTCCCCGGACGGACTCCTCCAAGGCCTCGAGCGCGAGGGCGTAACGCTCGGGGACCGTGCCTGCGCCACCCACGGGGCCGGACGGGCCGGTCCCGAGAGGCGGGTCCTCAGCGAGGCCCCCCGTCCCCGCACAGCCCGTAGCGGCCAATCCTGCAATCAGCACGAGGCAGACGGGGAGGACGACGCTTCGCATGGGTATCAGCAGGAGAGAGACGGGGAGGACGACACCTCGCATGGGTGTCGACGCACGGCCGGAGGAAGGCCTAGCCGTCGTCCTGAACGAGTAACGGGGGCACCTCCCCGAAAGGAGGTGCCCCCATCATGCCCAGAGACGAGGCTTCTCAGCCCTCGGTCGGGGCCTCGCCCTCGGGCGCGGCCTCGGCGGCCGGAGCCGCCTCCTCGGAAGCGGCCTCAGGCGCCGCAGGCGACTCAGCGGGCGCCGCCTCAGGCTCCGCAGGCGCCTCAGCAGGCGCGGCCGGAGCAGCCTCTTCGGCCGGGGCCTCGGTGGCCCCGGCGTCGTCCCCGGAGGCCTCCTCGGCGGGAGCGGCCGCCGCGGCAGCCGCCGCCTGGGCGACGATCGCAGCGTTCTCCTCGAAGTCCGAGTGGACCAGCGAGAGGCCGATCTTGCGGTCCTCGATGTCCACCCGAATGACGCGCACCTCGACCTTGAGGCCGGACTGGATCACGTCCTCGGGACGGGCGTCCCGGTCGTCGGTGATCTCGGAGATGTGCAGCAGGCCCTCGAGGTTCTCGTCGAGCTTCACGAACGCACCGAAGGTCGTGATCTTGGTCACGAAGCCGGTCAGCAGGTCGCCGACGTGGTAGTTCGAGGGGATCTCCTCGAGCCACGGATCGTTGAAGAGCTGCTTGCGACCCAGCGCGATGCGCTTCTTCTCCTTGTCGACGGAGAGCACGACGCACTGCAGCACGTCGCCCTTCTTCACCATCTCGGAGGGGTGAGCGACCTTCTTGGTCCAGCTCATGTCGGAGACGTGCAGGAGGCCATCGATGCCCTCCTCGATCTCCACGAACGCGCCGTACGAGGTGAGGTTGCGCACCCGGCCCTCGATGACGGTGCCGATCGGGTAGTGGTCGTCGACCATGTCCCAGGGGTTGCTCTCGGCCTGCTTCATGCCGAGCGAGACCTCCTGCTTCTCGTTGTCGATCTCGAGAACCACGACCTCGACCTCGTCGCCCACCTTGACCAGCTCGCTGGGGTGGTTGACGCGCTTGGTCCAGGACATCTCGGAGATGTGGACGAGGCCCTCGATGCCCTCCTCGAGCTTGACGAAGGCGCCGTACGACATGAGGTTGACGACCGTGCCCTTCTGCTTGCTGCCGGCGGGGTAGCGGCCCTCGATCCCGTCCCACGGGGACGAGGTCTTCTGCTTGAGCCCGAGCGCGATGCGCTCCCGCTCGAAGTCGACCTTGAGGACCATGACCTCGAGCTCCTGGTCCATCTTGACCATCTCGCTGGGGTGGTTGACCCGGCCCCAGGACATGTCGGTGATGTGCAGGAGGCCATCGATGCCACCAAGGTCCACGAAGACGCCGAACTCGGCGATGTTCTTGACGACGCCCGTCCGGATCTGGCCCTCGGCGATGTCGGAGAGCAGGTCCTGCTTGAGCTTGGCACGCTCCTCCTCGAGGAGCTTGCGGCGCGACACGACGATGTTCATGCGCTCGGTGTCGACCTTGATGATCTGCGCGCGCACCGGCTCACCGATGAAGTCGCCGACCTCGGTCGTGCGGCGGAGCGCGACCTGGCTGGCCGGGAGGAACACGTTGACGCCCTCGACGTCGACGAGCAGGCCGCCCTTGATCTTCCGCTGAACGACGCCCTGGACGATGTCGCCCTCGCCGTACTTCTGGCTGACGGTCTCCCAGGCGCGCAGGCGATCGGCGCGGCGCTTGGAGATGACGGCGAGGTCGTTGTCGTCGAGGCCCTCGTAGTAGACCTCGAAGACGTCACCGACCTCGGGAAGGGTCTCGCCGAACTCGGAGACGGGGACGAGGCCCTCCGACTTGCCGCCGATGTCCATCACGACGGAGCCGGTGCGGATGTCCACCGTGTCGACCTTCGCGTTGACGATCTGGCCGGGGTTGACGTCGGTGAGGTTGGCGTCGAGCGCTTGCTCGTAGTCCGCATCGGAGATCCCCTGCAGGGACGCGTCGAGGCGGCGATCGATTTCTTCGGCGTCCAGCTCGTAGAGCCGGACCCGGCGGGAGGCAGTTGCCATGGGTTCTGGGGTCCTGGTGGTGACAGCGGAGGGATGGACGCGAGCGGCTTGGCGAGGCTCCTCCCCATCCGGCCGGGGGAGCTGCACGTGCATTGCCGCTCGGGCGAGCCAGCGCGTGACGGAGGACCCGGTCGGGGCCGCCCGCTCTCTGGACTTCGCAAGGCGAGTTTCGAGCCCGAGAGGGTAGTTCGGGAGGGCTCTCCGCGTCAACCGCCCCGGAGGGTGCACGAC
>WTJQ01000304.1 GCA_011524785.1 Planctomycetota bacterium
CGATCGCCCAGGAGCGCGAGGACCTCCCCGGCGTCCTGGCAGGCCGCCGGGTCCACAGCGTCAGCGGCGTCAAGAGCGCCAGCGGGGACCTCCTCCTTGCCAGGCGCCTCCTCGAGGCTCGGTGCCGCCGCGGAGGCTGGGACAGCCATAGGCCCGGGTCCAGCGGGCGTCGGAGCCGGTGTGCTCGGCGTGGGGTGCACCGAGGGCGCGGCGACCTCCGGGGTCATCTCGTTCGGACCACCGCCGCGGGACGTGTCCAGAGTGGACTGTTCGGCCGACGCGACCGCTCCGCCGGTCGAGGGGCCGCTCGCGGCGAGGAGGGAGCACGCGGCGCAGAGCGAGCCGGTGGGGGTGCCGTCCTCGAGGGCCAGCCCGCATGCAGGGCAGCACTCCACCGGGGGCTCCTCGGGTGCGGCAGTGCTCTTCGCCTCAGCCGGCGCAGCAGGGCCCTTCGCTTCGGCCGGGGCGACAAGGCCGCCGCCGATGCGGGCCGGGTCTGCGGGGACGTCCTCCTCGTCCAGGACGAGCTTCACCATGGGGCCGACCTCGACGATCCCTCCACAGGCGTCGCAGCGAGCCAGGGAGGTCGGGAAGTCACCGGGGAGGCTGTAGATCGCTGCGCAGTCGCGGCAGGTGCCGGGGCGCGAGCCGGGCAGCACCTCGGCTGCCAGTGGATCCGCACGATCCACCGGGATCATGTCGCGGGCCGGGCCATCGGACTCGACACCTGCGCCCTGATCCAACTCGTCCTGGCGTCCGCGCTTCCCCTTCTTCTTGCCGCTGTCGAGGCGGGCTTCCTCGGGGCGAATCGCCTTGACCACCTTCTTGAGCAGCGACCAGGCGATCAGGAAGAGGATGATCTTGCCGAACATGTTGAATCCTGGGGCCTGGGACCCAGCGGGTGGCGTGGTCCGCGCGGGCGGTCAGGTCGGTGCGGACCGCTGGTTCCCGTGGGGGAGTCGAGGTCCGCTGGGACACGGAGGTGGTCGGGGAGATGGGACTCGAACCCACGACTCGCGCCACCCAAAGGCGCGCCTCTACCAACTGAGGTACTCCCCGAACCGCGATTCATTCTAGGGCGGCCCCGAGCCCCGGCCACCGAGGAAGGGGCGCCAGTCGTGAGGCCTCTCGGGGGAGCCCACCCACCCGGGACGGGCGAGCGGCTCAGCGGTGGCAGTGGAGTCGGGAAACCCGTACCGTGCGCGGCCCAGGGCGCCGGGTGCGCCCTCGATCCCTGCCAATGAAGGTCCTCGTCGTCGGAAGCGGCGGGCGTGAGCACGCCCTCGCCTGGAAGATCGCCCAATCCCCCCTGGTCACCGAGGTCCTCTGCGCCCCCGGCAACCCCGGGACCGCCCAGGTCGCGCGCAACGTGGCCGTCCCCGCGGGCGACGTGGACGGCCTGGTCCAGCTGGCCCAGAGCGAGGACGTGGGCCTCGTGGTGGTCGGCCCCGAGGACCCGCTCTGCGATGGCCTCGGCGACCGGCTCCGGGAGGCCGGCATCCGCTGCTTCGGGCCGGGCGCGAAGGGCGCTCGCCTGGAGGGCTCGAAGATCGAGGCGAAGGACCTCCTCGAGCGTCACCGGATCCCCACCGCCGGCTCCAAGCGCTTCGACCACAGCGGCCGGGCCAAGGGCTACCTCGAGTCCCTCACCGAGTGGCCGCAGGTGATCAAGGCCGACGGCCTCGCCGCGGGCAAGGGCGTGGCGATCTGCGACGACGCTGACGAGGCTTGCGCCGCGGTCGACGCGATCATGGAGGAGCGCCGCCACGGCGATGCGGGAGCTCGCATCCTCGTGGAGGAGTTCATGGAGGGGGAGGAGGCCAGCGTCTTCGCCATCACGGACGGCGAGACCCTGCTGATCCTCGAGCCCGTCCAGGACCACAAGCAGGTCGGCGAGGGAGACACCGGCCCGAACACGGGGGGCATGGGCGTCTTCAGCCCGGTCTCGCTCGTGTCGCCGCGCGTGCACCGCCAGATCGAGCAGCGCATCCTCATCCCGACCGTGCACGCTCTGCGCCAGGAGGAGATCCCCTACCAGGGCATCCTCTTCGTGGGGCTCATGCTCACCGACGCCGGTCCGCGCGTCGTGGAGTACAACGTCCGCTTCGGGGATCCCGAGTGTCAGGCGCTCGTGCGCCGCCTCAAGAGTGACCTCGTCCCGATCCTCATCGCGGCCGCCGACGGGTGCCTGGCCGATGTCGAGCCCCCGGAGTGGGATCGCCGGCCCGTCGTCGGGGTCGTGGCAGCGGCCGAGGGCTACCCGGGCAGCTACCGCAAGGGCTCGCCCATCAGCGGGCTCGACGAGGCCGCCGAGGTCCCCGGGGTCGAGGTGTTCCACGCGGGCACGTCCGAGCGCGCGGGGGAAGTGGTCACGAGCGGGGGGCGGGTGCTCTGCATCACGGCGCTCGGCGAGACCATGGACGAGGCGCGCGACCGGGCGTACGAGGCCTTCGATGCCATCCAGTGGGACGGCAAGTTCTGCCGGCGGGACATCGGCCGCCGCCGGGCACGGGCGGTCGAGCTCGAGGGCGCGACCGAGGAGTGATGCGCGGAGGGGCGGGCAGCCGTCCGCCCCTGGACTTGAAGCCCGCCGCCCGCCGGCGGCATCCTGCGTGCAGGCCATGGACGACGCTGCGATCCGGACCCGCTTCGAGGAGTCCCTCCGGGAGGAGGGGCAGCGCCTCACGCCGCAGCGGCTCGAGGTCTTCGATCGCGTCTTCGCGACCCACGACCACTTCTCGGCGGAGACCCTCTACGGCTGGCTCCGGGAGGACCCCGAGTCGCGCGTCTCCCGCGCCACCGTCTACCGCACCCTCGACCTCCTCGAGCGCGGGGGCTTCATCGAGTCCTTCAACACGGGGCTCGGCGAGAAGGTCTACGAGCACGTGATGGGGCACGCGCACCACGACCACATGGTGTGCCGCTCCTGCGGGGCGATCGTGGAGTTCCACGACGAGCGCATCGAGGCGCTGCAGCTGGAGAACGCCCGTGCGCACGGCTTCGAGGTGCACAGCCACGTGCTGCGGCTCGCGGGCTACTGCAGCGCCTGCGTCGCGGCCCGCAGCGAGGCCTGAAGCCGGGTCGCGCCGGTTGCAGAGCGAGCCGTGGATGGAAGGCGCGGCCCCGGGCCTTGGCACGGTCGAGACGCACGATTCGGGCCGCGCGTGCGAGCGTTGGCCG
>WTJQ01000249.1 GCA_011524785.1 Planctomycetota bacterium
GCTCATGAGCCTGCTGGCGGTCAACCTGCTCGTCGGAGGGCTCGTGCGCGTCGGCCAGCGCTACGCCAAGGCGACCGGCGTGCGTCGAGGGATCCTGCTCTCCCTGCTGGCGACCCACCTCGGCGTGGTGATGCTGCTGGCTGCGGGCATCGTCAAGCTGCACGCCTCCGACAACGGTCACGTCACGCTCTACGAGGGCGAGTCCACCAGCGAGTTCGTCTCCTTCCACGAGTGGGAGATCGCGATCCACGACGCGTCGCAGAAGGAGGACGTGGAGGAGTGGATCGTGCCCGAGTCGGCGTTCGTCGACCTAGAGAAGGGCTCGCGGCGCTTCGAGACGCCCGAGCTGCCGTTCGACCTCGTGCTCGAGCGCTTCGCCCCCAACGCGCGCGTGCTGCCCGAGGGGCAGCAGGACGGCGTCGCCGTCTCGGCGGTCGATGGCTGGGTGCTCGTCCCTCAGGAGATGGAGAACCAGCACGAGCGCAACCTCGCCGGCATCCTGGCGAGGATCCAGCCGCGGTCCGAGGGGCGCACCTCGAACGCGATCCTCTCGGGCTGGGCGCGCTTCCCGCACACGTTCCAGGCCGACGGCCGCGACTGGGCCATCAGCCTGCGCCGCCGGCGCTTCGACCTGCCGGGCGAGATCGAGCTCGTCGACTTCTACCGCGAGCTGCACCCGCGGACGGGGATGGCCAGCGTGTTCCGGTCCGACGTCCTGTGGCGCGAGGCCGACGGCGCTGGCGGGGAGAGCGAGGACGCGATCCGCATCGCCATGAACGAACCTCTCCGTCGCGACGGACTGGCGCTGTTCCAGGCGAACTGGGGACCGCAGGACGATCCTGACGCGGCGCGCCTCTACTCCCAGCTCGAGGTCACGCGGAACCCCTCCGACCACTGGCCGACCGCCTCCGTCATCGTGATCGGCGTGGCCATGACCTTCGCCCTCGCGCTCAAGTTCCGCCAGTGGCTGCGCCAGCAGAGTGCTCGCGCCGCCCGGACGGCCTGACCCGACCGCCATGCGCCCCTCCTCGATCCTCCTCCGCGTCGGTGCCGGCCTCCTCGTGGCTGGCGGCCTCCTCCTGCCCGCGAGCGCCGCAGGCGCGACCGACCCGTCCGAGCCCTCCACCTCTGGCGCCGAGCCCCCGATCGGGTGGAGCGAGGCCACGGCCGAGGCGCTCGAGGCCCTTCCCCTCCAGCACGGAGGCCGCGTCAAGCCCCTCCGCACCTGGGCCGACTACAAGCTCCTCGCGATTGCGAACGCGCGCAAGGTGACCGTCGAGCGCGGTGGGGAGGAGCTGAAGATCGATGCGGTCCAGTGGGCCCTGGACTGCTTCTTCGACCCGGACCTGGCGGCCACCTACCGCGTCGTGCAGGTCGACGACTGGGACGTGCTGCGCGCCGCCGGCGTGGACCTGGACGCGTTCCAGGGCACCCACAAGAAGCGGGACCGCTGGAGCTACGAGCAGCTGCGTCCCGTGCGGGACGAGCTCATGCGTCGGGCCCAGCGCGCCCAGGCGAAGGCGACCGACGAGCGGACCCGGGAGGAGACCCAGACCCTCGACCTGGCGCTCAAGATCCGGTCGCTCGAGGGGGTCATGGGGGCCCTGGATCCCCTGCGCGCGGGCATCTCGGCACCCAGCGGCACGCCGCTGGCCGACCTCGCGGTCAACGGACGCGTCGACCTCGTCACGATCCTCCAGGACCTCGACACCTTCCGCGAGGTGCTCGCCGGCGCCGGTGAGGCGGGTCAGCAGGTGGCTCGCCAGGTCGCGGCCGTGATGGAGAGCGCCGAGGCCTCGGCGTTCCACGAGCTGGCTCTCCTCCCCCCCGTGGGCACGGTGAGCGAGGACCCGGAGTGGCTCGATCTCGGGGACACCCTGGTGGCGGTCCTCTCCGGAGCCCGCTCGAGCGAGCTGGCCTCGCCGGCGCTGGACGCCCTTGGGAGTGCCCTTGCGGGCGCTTCCGATCGCAACGACGCGGCCGTGCGCGCGGGACTCGAGCGCTTCGCCGGGCTGGTCGAGCCGGTCGCGGACCAGCGCGGCGAGCTGGGCCGCGTGGGGTCCGAGGTCACGTTCCAGAAGCAGCAGCTGTTCACCAAGTCGCTGGTGGCCTTCATCCTCGCCTTCCTGCTCGGAGCCCTGTCGTTCCTGCCCGGCGTGTCCTGGCTGGGCAAGGGAGCCTGGGGAGCCGCGAGCATGGGCGCCGCGGCGCTCGTTGGTGGAATCGCCTGGCGCTGCTGGCTCAACGGCCGTCCGCCGATCACCACGCTCTACGAGACGGCGCCCTTCATCGGCGCCTGCGGCATCCTCCTCGCCATGGGGCTCGAGCGCCTCCAGCGCCAGCGCGTGGCCCTCACCGCCGGAAGCGCCTTCACGGTCGCGGTCCTCTTCCTCTCGTTCGTCCTGGAGAAGCAGGACGCGGCAGCGAGCGGGGACTCCATGAAGAGCCTCGTGGCCGTCCTGGACACGAACTTCTGGCTCTCGACCCACGTGACGACGGTCACGTTCGGCTACTGCGCAGGGCTCTTCGCCTGGCTCCTGGCGACGGTCTGGCTCCTCGCGCTGCCCTTCGTCCGCCGGATCGAGGCCGCCGGGCGCAAGGTCACCTGGCACTCCTCCCTGATCCGCTCCGTGTACGGGGTGGTGGTGTTCGGCCTCCTGTTCTCCCTGGTGGGCACGATCCTGGGCGGCATCTGGGCCAACTACTCCTGGGGCCGGTTCTGGGGCTGGGACCCGAAGGAGAACGGAGCCCTGGTGATCGTCCTCTGGCAGCTGGTCATCGTCCACGCCCGCCTCGGGGGCATGATCAAGGACCTGGGCATGGCCCTGCTCACCGTCGTGCTGGGCAGCGTGGTCGTGTTCTCGTGGTTCGGGGTGAATCAGCTCGGGGTGGGGCTCCACTCCTACGGCTTCACCACGGGCGCCTCGACCGCGATCACCATCTGCCACTGGACCAACGCGGCCCTCGTCGGGTTCGGCCTGCTCGCGGGCCGTCTGGGGCGCGGCGCTGGGAAGTGACCCCTGGCACGGCCGGGAGGGCCGTGCCGAGGGCGAGTGCCCCGGGTAGCATGCGGGCCGCGCGGGTGTCCCGCGTGCGCCCTCAGCCCATCCCTCCCGTATGACCTCCCACGAGACCCTAA
>WTJQ01000173.1 GCA_011524785.1 Planctomycetota bacterium
GGCTGCAGGCGTCGATGGGATCGACGAGCTGGTAGATCCGCAGGATCATGGCCTCGCGGCAGACGGGGCAGAAGAACTCGCCCGACTCCATCATGCAGCCGCCCGAGGTCGGCTTCCACGCGCCGCGCGCCTGGCCGCTGGCTCCCTCGTACATGCCGACGCCGCGCACCTTGGCCTCGAGGAAGTGGGCCCACGGCGCCTTCGCAGGGTCGGGGTCGGGGGTGGTGTTCTTGCCGCGCCGCGGAGCGCCGCGCTTGTGCGTCTCGGTGGCGTACTCGTCGCCCAGGCCGCCGAAGGAGTGCCCGAACTCGTGCACCGCGGTCTTGATGCTCTGGCCGCCGATGGTCGCGATGCCGCCGCCGCCGGTCCCGAGGACGCCGTTGCGGACGAAGACGATCGCCTGGCCGTCGTGCTCGGGCAGCTCGCGGAGCATCGACCACACGGCCTTCGTGTCGATGCCCACGTGGCCCGCGTAGGTGCCGAGCGTGCGCCCGTTGAGCGCCGTGTCGTAGTCGCGCCCGAAGCCGTCGACGCCGTTGTCCGCGCTGACGAGGTCGGCGCGGACCCAGTTGAAGTAGCTGCCGTAGGCGCCGAGGGTCCGGTTGCGCTCGAAGAAGTTGGGCACGTCGTCCGCGAGCCGGACGAAGCCCCCCATCTCGTTCACCTGGTAGCCCTCCCCCATGAGGACCACGTCGATGCGGTTGGCCGGGTCGCCGTTCTGCACGACCCAGTCCCAGCCGAGGAAGCCGCTGGGGCTCGCGCGTCGCGCGGCCACCTTGCCGGCCGCGGTGTCCGGGTACTTCTTCGCGAGCCGCTCGTAGCCCACCTGGGCTGCCCGGTGCTGACCCTTCCGCGCCGCGGCCTCGGCCTTCTCGAGGTCCGCCTGGGCGTCCTCCTCGCGGTCTTCGAGAGACGCTGTGAGAGACGCCAACGAGATGAGGTCCGGAGCTGCAGGGCCGACCCCGGGATCGACGATCCCCGCTCCCAGGGCGAGCGCGGGGACGAGCAGCAGTGCGGGTGCCCAGGTCATAGCGGGAGGATACGCGCGAGGGCCGCGGGCATTCGCTCCGACCCGGAGCGCGGCAGGCCCGCGCGCCGGCCGGACACGGCTCAGTCCCCGAAGGCCGCTGCCTCCGGATCGCCGCCGCTCAGGGTGTAGGCGAACAGGTCCTGGATCTCGGAGGCCGTCAAGACGTCCAGCAGGCCGGCGGGCATGCGAGAGAGCGGGTGCGGTCGCTCCAGCTCGACGTCGGCGAGGTCCACGTCGTAGGTGCCCTCGTCCGGGGGAGCGGTGAGGATCGAGAGGGCCGCGTCGGTGCGCCCCACGATCTTGCCGATCAGGAGCTCGCCGTCCGTCGTGAGGACCTCCGTGTCCTGGTACTGGTCGGAGATCTCGCGCGAGGGCTCGAGGATGGCCAGCATCAGGTCGCGCGCGCTGTAGCGGCTCCCGGCGCCGGTGAGGTCGTGGCCGAGGTCACCGCCCTCACCCGCCATGCGGTGGCACTCGAGGCAGCGTGCCTTGGTGAAGGCGGTCCTGCCGGCCTCGAAGTCGCGGCCGCTGGCGATCCCCCGCAGGAGGGGCAGCACCTCGGCCTCGCTCCACGACTGCACGAAGCTGGCCTCGATCGCGGGCGCCTCCTCCTTCGGCTCGATGGCGAGGGCGCGCGCGAGCGAACGACGCTCGTCCTCGGTCAGGGCCTCGGCGGCGCGCTTGCGCAGGTTGCGGACGTAGTTGCCGATGCTCGCGCCCCCCTTCATGCGCAGGCCGCGCAGACCCATCCACGAGATCCACGCCTGGCGGCGCTCGAGGGTCCAGCCCGCTCGGGCGTCGAGCAGCGCGAAGGCGTGGAAGAGTCCTTCCTCCTGGGTGTCGGCCTCGGCCATGCGCTCGAGGGCGCGGCCGGTGGCGGCGGGCTCCCCGAGGGCGATCGCCAGCCGGATGCGCTCGCGATCCGTGAGGCGGTCCCCCGAGCCGTGGGCGGCGAACACACGCGCGCCCCAGGCAGCCTGCACCGCGTCGTCGGGACGCTCCCAGCGCACGAGCACGAGCTGCAGCGCGCGGATCAGGGTCCGCTGGTCGTCCAAGGTGCCGGCCCGGGCCCACACGCGACCGAGGGCGCTGAGGCAGAGGTCGCGCCAGGTGGCGTCCGCCACGCGGGTCAGACCGACGACGGCGGCGCCCACGGCGCGGGGCTCGTCCGAGGCCAGGGCGAGCTGGCCCCACTGCTCGGGCGCACAGTGCTCCAGGCCCGTGCGGGCCGCGTAGCGCACGGCGCGATCGGGGGACGCCAGGGCCTCGATCAGGCCCAGCGGATCGTCGACGCCGCCCTCGCGGTGGCTGGCCTCCAAGGCGCGGCGCTGGACGGCCTCGGCCGTCGCGGCGCGGGCCACGGGGCGCTCGCCGGCAGGGCGCACGCTCGAGATGCGGTAGAGGCCCCCCTGGGTGCGACGCCCGCCGGTGGTCACGTAGAGCGCGCCGTCCCCTGCGACGACCATGTCGGTCACCTGGAAGGGCTTGCCCACGGCGAAGACCTCGGACTCCCCCGTCCAGGTCCCGCCGTCCGGCGAGAGGAACACCGCGTAGATCGTCCCGTAGGACCAGTCACCGATCAGCAGGGCCTCGCGCCAGCGACCGTGGAAGGCGCTGTCGGTGGCGAAGGTCACCCCCACCGGGGACGACAGGCCGATGTCCACCACGCTGCCCATGGTGTCCTCGTAGAAGTCGGGGAACTTGCCGGTGCCGTAGCGCCAGCCGTACTCCGCACCGCTGGTGAAGTGCAGCACGCGGGTGGGGCGGTACCAGGGCAGGCCGACGTCCCACTCCATGTCGGAGTCGAAGGTGAACAGCTCCCCCACCGGGTCGAGGTCGAAGTCGTAGGCGTTGCGCATGCCCATCGACAGCAGGGTCCACTCCTTGCCGTCCGGGCTGACCTCGCACAGCCAGCCCCCGGGGGCGAGGATTCCCGCCGCGTGCCCCCGCGCGTCCGGTGCGCGCTCGAGGAGCTGGTCCTGCCGCGCGCCGAGTTCTCCGAGCCGCGCTCGCGCTTTTCGCGCAGGAATCGCGGAGATCTGCATCGGCTGTTGTGCGATTGGGGTTTAGCCGATTGGGGTTTAGTGATTCCGCAA
>WTJQ01000232.1 GCA_011524785.1 Planctomycetota bacterium
GGTATGCGGTTCGGACGGTGCAGTCCACCAGGAGGGCTGTCAGAGCGGTCAGGGCCCCGGTCACGGCCGCCCAGCGGTGCGTCAGCGCCAGCCAGGTCGACTCGAGAGGGACTCCTCCGCGTTTGGGATCGGCCATGGGGATCCGAAGGCTTGAGGGACGAAGGACGGAATCAGGACACGAGTGCAGGCGTGGGCCGCGGGATCAGCCGCTGGAGGCGTCCGCTGACCTGTCGCAGGCACAGCTGCTCGAGCCCGCGCTGCTCGGCGAGGGCGAAGGGCTGGCGGTGGGCGGCGCCGGCCGCGATGCCGCGGCTGCGGGGCAGCCATCCGGCCTGACGCGGCGAGCGGCTGAGGAAGCGCTCGCAGATGGCGCGCAGCTTGTTGGCGACGGTCGTCCCCTCCTCCACGTCGGTGG
Organism: Planctomycetota bacterium; assembly: GCA_011524785.1. Classification (GTDB taxonomy): domain Bacteria; phylum Planctomycetota; class UBA1135; order UBA1135. The sequence goes on from WTJQ01000232.1 coordinate 416, forward strand.
CGAGGTTCACGACGACCTCCGGGGTCGGCACGTCGAGGCCGTCGCGCCGGCTGAGCTGGTCCATGGCCTTGATGAGGCCGTAGGCGTCGGTGAGCGCAGGAAGCTCGGGGCTCGTGACGACCAGCACGCGATCGGCCACGGCGGCGAAGCGCAGGACGTCGGGCCCGATGCCGGCCGAGCTGTCCCCCACGACCAGGTCGTAGTCGGCCGACAGGACGCGCAGCTCCTCGAGGAGGCCCTGACGCTGCTCGTCGGTCAGCCTTCCCATGCGCTCGTCGCCGGAGCCGCCCGCCAGCACGTCGAGGCCCGCGGGCCCCGAGCGCACGCACTCGGCGAGGCGCAGCCCGCCGTGGACGACGTCCTCGAGGGTCGCGCCGGTTCCGACGTCGAGCAGGAGGTCGAGGTTGGCGAGCCCGAGGTCCAGGTCCACCAGCAGCACGCGGTGCCCCTCGCGCGCCAGCTGCACGCCGAGGTTCGCGGCGACCGTGGACTTGCCCACGCCGCCCTTGCCGCCGGTGACGAGGACGAAGGGAGCCTGCATCCGCACCAGGTCCATCAGGCGACCCTCCGGCGGAGCACCAGGTTGGCGAGGCCCTCGCCGCTCGCGCGGCGCAGGTCGGTCGCGAGGTCGCGGCCGTTGGAGAGGAAGGCGATCGGCAGGCGTCGCTCGCTGCACAGCTCGAGGGTCGGCGCCGGGACGTCGCACTCGTCGGTCTTGGTCACCACGACCGCGTCGACGCTGGCCGGGGCGATGCGACCGAGGAAGCGCTCCTGGGCCTGCCGGCTGGAGGTCATCGGCAGGGCGGCCAGGACCGTCAGGTCCACGTCCACCTCGCTCTGGAGCAGCGCGGCGCGCAGGGCCTCGAGCTGCTCGAGGTCGTGCTCGCTGCGCCCGGTCATGTCGAGGACCACGCACTCGAGGCTCGGCTCGGCCTCGAAGAGGCGCGCGACCCGGGCCGCGTCCCGCGCGGGAGCCACGGGGACGCCCATGGTGCGGCCGTTGGAGGAGGCCTGGGCACGCGCGCCGGGACGGTCCAGGTCGATGGTCACCAGCGCCGTCGTGCGGCCCGAGGCCTGCATGCGGCCGGCCAGCTTGGCCGCCGTCGTGCTCTTGCCCGCGCCGGCCGTGCCCAGCAGGGCGAGGACGACCTTGGCGCCGCGGCGGCGCTTCAGCTGCGCCACGGGGAAGGCCACCGAGAGCTCCTCGGCGGCGAGGTCCAGGGGGTGGGCGCCCTCGGAGAGGCGGCCGGCCACGGCCTCGCAGGTGCGCTCGAGCAGCTTGCGCGAGGCGCCGGCGCGGCTGAGGCAGCGCTCGACCTCGCGGGTCCCCGCGAGGGTGGCGTGCGCCTGCGGGCGCCCGATCAGCCGGCGCGCCTCGTGGCGCAGGGCCTCCAGGGCCTGCGGGCTGCGCGGCACCTCCGGCGCGACCGCGATCACGGTCCCACTCGGGGTGTCCATCCGGCTGACGACCACGGCGTGGTCACCGAGGGCCTTGCGAGCGTGGACCAGGGCCTCACGCAGATCGGTTCCTTTGACGGTCAGGACAGGCATCTCAATCCTCGAGTTTCACGACGGCCACGGTCTCCACGGCCTTCGCCGGGACGACCTCGTTGTAGGAGAGCACCGCGACCTTCGGCAGCGCCGTGCGCGCGAGCTCGTTCAGGAAGCGGCGCACGTTCGAGCGCACCAGGATCACGGCGTCACGGCCGCTGCGGCTGGCCTGGCCGAGCGCGCCTCCGACGCGCTCGAGCACGGCCTGCAGCATCGCCGGGCTGACGGGTGCACCGTCGCCCTCGGCCGCGCCGACCGCCTGGGCCAGCTGCGCCTCGAGCGCGGGGTCGAGCGTGACGGCGTAGAGCGTGCCGTCCTTGCCGGCGTGCTGGTCGCAGAGCACGCGCCCCATGCGCTGGCGGACCATCTCGGTCAGCGCCTCGGGATCCTTGGTGCGCGGCGCGTTGTCGGCCAGCACCTCGAGGATCAGCGGCATGTTGCGGACGGGCACGTCCTCGCGCAGGAGGTTGCGGAGCACCTTCTGGACGTCGCCGTAGCCCATGCGCTCGGGCACCAGCTCCTCGACCACGGCCGGCGAGAGCTCCTTGGCGTTCTCCACCAGGGTCTTCACGTCGTCGCGGGTGAGCAGGTCGCCCAGGGACTCGCGCAGCACCTCGGAGATGTGCGTGACCAGGACGCTGGTGGGGTCGATGACCGTGAAGCCGCGCAGCTCGGCCTCGTCGCGGGTGCGCGCGGGGATCCACCAGGCCGGGAGCCCGAAGGTCGGGTCGGTGGTCTCCTTGCCCTTGACCGAGCCGGTGGCGGTCCCGGGGTCCATGGCCAGGAAGTCCCCCGGCTCGACGGTCCCGCGAGCGACCTCCTCGCCGCCCACCACGAGGCGGTAGGCGTTGGGGGCCAGCTCGATGTTGTCCTTGATACGGATCGGCGGCAGGACGACCCCGTGACGCGTGGCGAAGCGCTTGCGCAGCTGGGCCACGTGGTCGAGGACGCCGCCGCCCTTCTCGCCCTGCACCATCGAGATCAGGCGGTAGCCGATCTCGAGGCAGACGCGGTCGACGCGCAGCAGCTCGCCGATCTCGAGCTCCTCGCCCTGGGCCTTGGCGTCCCCGCCCTCGGCCGCCTCGGTGGGATCCGTGCCGGCACCAGTAGCCGCCAGCGCCATGGAGGGCTCGCGCACCGCGTCCGGGCCGATGTCGCGCGTCGAGCGCCAGAGCACCAGCAGCACGGTGCCCAGCACCATGAAGGGCAGCTTCGGCATGCCGGGCAGCAGGCCCACGGCGAAGATCGCGCCGGCGGCGATGAGGGTCGCCTTCGGACGCCCGGTCACCTGACGCATCAGGGTCGGGCCCACGCTCGACGCCGAGGTCTCCTTCGTGACGAGGATGCCGGCCGCGGTCGAGATGAACAGCGCGGGGATCTGGCTCACGAGCCCGTCCCCGATGGTCAGCTTGGAGAAGGTCTCGGCGGCCTTCGAGAGCGGCATGCCCTGCATCGAGGCGATCGCGATGCCGCCGATCAGGTTCAGGGCCGTGATGATCAGGCCCGCGATCGCGTCGCCGCGGACGAACTTCGAGGCGCCGTCCATGGCGCCGTAGAACTCCGCCTCCTGGGCCACCTCGTCGCGCCGCGAGCGGGCGGTCTCCGAGTCGATCAGGCCGGCGTTCAGGTCGGCGTCGATCGCCATCTGCTTGCCGGGCATGGCGTCCAGCACGAAGCGCGCGGCGACCTCGCTGACCCGGCCGGAGCCCTTGGTGATCACCACGAACTGGATGATGATCAGGATCAGGAAGACGACCATCCCGACCGCGAGGTCGCTGCCGCCGACGTACTCGCCGAAGGCCGTGATCACCTGGCCGGCCTCACCGCCGGTGAGGATCAGCCGCGTCGACGCCACGTTCAGGCCGAGCCGGAACATGGTCGTGAAGAGCAGCAGGGTGGGGAAGGTCGAGAGGTCCGTCGCGCGCTGGGCGTTCAGGACGACCATCAGCAGCAGGATCGAGCCGGTGAGGTTCGTCGCCAGCAGCAGGTCGAGGGCGATCGGCGGCAGCGGCGACAGCAGGGTCGCCAGCAGGCCGAGCAGGCCGAGCCCGAGGAGCCAGTCCGAGTAGCGCTTCAGGTTCGACCCGAAGCGCTCGGTGGCGTCCGTCTGGAGGGTGTTCTGGGCGGCGTTCGACATGGTTCAGGAGGAGGGCTCGCCTCAGACGGCGGCGGGGGCCGGCTCCTGGGCGGCGCCTGCGGCGCGGCCCTGGACCCGGAAGACGTAGGCGAGGACGTTCGCGACGGCCTGGTAGAGGCCCTCGGGGATCGGGTCCCCGATCTCGGCCTGGCGGTGCAGGGCCCGGGCCAGCGGCGGGTTCTCGAACAGGAAGACGCCGTGCTCACGCGCGACGGCCTTGATGCGCTGGGCCACCTCGTCGACGCCCTTGGCGACGACGCGCGGCGCGCTCCCACCGCCCTCCGAGTACTGCAGCGCGACCGCGTAGTGCTCGGGGTTGGTGATGACGACCGTGGCGTCGGGGACGTCCTGCATCATCCGACGCGAGGCCATCTCGCGCTGGACGCGGCGGATGCGCGCCTTCACCTGCGGGTCGCCGTCGGTGTTCTTCTGCTCGTCGCGGACCTCCTTGCGGGTCATGCGCATGTCCTGCTTGTGCTGGAAGCGCTGGTAGACGAGGTCGATGACCGCGAGAGCGACGACCGTCAGCACCGCGGCGCCGGCCGTGCGCGCGAGCACGCCGAAGGCCTGGGGCAGCACCTCGCGCACGCCCTGGCCCGCCAGCGGGGTGATCGACCCCACCTGCAGCGCCACGGCCGCGACGACCACGCCGAAGACGAGGCCCACCTTGAGGGTCGCGAGCCCCGTGCGGACGAGGCTGCGCTTGCTGAAGATCTTCTGAGCACCCTTGGCCGGGCTGAGCTTGGAGGGGTCGAGCTCCGTGGCCTTGGGGGTGATGCGGAAGCCCACCTGCCCGTAGCCCGCGATCCACGCGATGGCCGTGAAGGGCGCCACGAAGAGCAGCATCGGCAGCAGCGCGTCGCGCAGCGAGGCCCCGAGCAGCGCGGCGAAGGCCGCAGCGTCGAGCTCCTCCAGGCCGAGGGTGCGCAGGCGCGCGAGGCCCTCCACGACGCCGTCGCCCGCGGCGTTCGCGAGCGCGGGGCCGGCCAGCAGGAGCGCGAGGGCGGAGCCCACCAGCGTCGCCCCGGCCATGGTCTCGGACGAGAACGCGACCTGGCCCTTGTCGCGGGCCTCCTCGAGGCGCTTGGGGGTCGCCTCCTCGGTCTTCTCGTCCTTCTCCGGGCCGTCAGCCACGGGACACCTCCAGGGCGTCGAGCCCGCTGTTCAGGCTGGCGAGCAGCTGCGTCAGCACCTCGTCGATCGCCGGAGCCAGGAGCGGGGCGAACAGGAACATCCCGCCGAGGCCGGCGACCACCCGCAGGTTGAAGCCGAACTCGAGCACGTTGATCTGGGGCACGGCGCGCGCGAGCACGCCGATCACGACCGACACGGTCGCCAGCAGGACCATCACGGGGGCCGCGAACACGAGGCCCGCGGCGAACATCTCCCCGAAGGTCGCGGTCGCCACGCTCACCGCGCCGTCGCTGCCCCCCACGACGCCGACGGGCGCGCGCACGAAGGACTCCGACAGGGCGCGGACGATCCAGAGGTGGCCGTCCACCGAGAGCAGCGCCAGGGTGAAGACGACCTCGTAGAGGTGCGTCACCGTCGGCGTCTGCACGCCCGAGGCCGGGTCGACCTGCTGGGACATGGCGAAGGCCATCTCGTGCCCGATCAGGTGGCCGGCCACGCGCACGGTCAGCAGCGCGGCCTGGAGGATGAAGGCCAGGGCGAGGCCGATCACGACCTCACGCCCCGCCAGCAGGCTGAACTCGAGGGCGCCGGCGCCGGCCGCGGCCGTGGGGCTGCCGGTCGCGAGCCAGGTCACCAGGGTCAGCACCGCGATGAGCCCGACCTTGAAGCCGCTGAACGTGGTGCCGGTCCCCAGCAGCGGGGCCGCCAGCACCATCGCGCTGGTGCGGGCGAGCACCAGGCCGAGGGCTTCGAGGGTTCCGGGGACGATCACGGCGCGCTCCAGGGGATGTCAGGACAGGCCGAACTCGACCAGCTGGCCGAGGATCCGCTGGGTGAAGTCGGCGAGCAGCTGCAGGCCGGGCGCGATGACGATCAGGGTCACGACCATCACCGCGAGCATCTTCGGGACGAGGCTCATGGTCTGCTCCTGCACGCTCGTGAGCGCCTGGAACAGGCTCACCCCCACGCCGACCACGAGGCCGACCACGAGGATCGGACCCGCCACCAGGATCGTCGTCAGGAGCAGGTCCCGCGCGAGGTCGATGATCACCAGGTCCATCGCCTCACCCCGCCATCATGAAGGAGGTCACGACGGACTCGGAGATCAGCCTCCAGCCGTCGACGAGCACGAAGACCAGGATCTTGATCGGCGTCGAGATCATGACCGGGGGCAGCATGAACATGCCCATGGACAGCAGGACGCTCGACACGATCAGGTCGATCACGAGGAACGGCAGGAAGAGCAGGAAGCCCATCTGGAAGGCCGTCTTGAGCTCGCTCAGCACGAAGGCGGGCACCACCACGGTCATGGGCGGCAGCGCCTCCGGGAGTTCGTCCGCCTCGGCGCGGTCGGCCGGGTCCAGCGGGCTCTCCTTGGTGAAGCTGGCCTCGACGGGGCGGCTCCCGCCCATCGGTCCCCAGCCCTGGTCGAGTCCCTCGACCTCGAGCTCCTGGGGCCCGATGCGGCCCGCGTCGAGGTCGCTGAACATGGCCAGCTCCCCGGGGCGGGTGTTCGCGACGAGGAAGGTGCCGAGCTCCTGCCAGGCGGCGTCGCCGGCCTCCTCCAGGGTCAGCTCGTTCGCCTTGTAGGGCTGCCAGACCTCGGCGTGCAGGCGCTCGCCGACGGGCGCCATCACGAACAGCGTCAGGAACAGCGCGAGGCCGATCAGGACGGGGTTCGGCGGCAGCTCGTTCACCGACAGGGCGCGGCGCACGAAGGACAGCACGATCACGATGCGGGTGAAGCTCGTGACGGTGATCAGGATCGCGGGCAGCAGCGAGAGCGCCGTCAGGAGCAGCGCGATCTCGAGCGCGGTCGAGAGGCGGCTGCCCTCGGCCTCCGGCTGGACCTCCCCCAGCTGGGCGAGCTCCGGTGCCTGCGCCCAGGCGGCGTCGCCCGCGAGGAGCGCCGCCGCCAGCAGCAGGACCAGTCGAACGAGCGAGGCGCGGCTCATCCCACCAGCTCCTCCACGCGCGACGGGCTGGGCTTGCCCGTGAGGCGCGCCTGGGCGCGCCCGATCAGGGCGGCGTAGCCCTCGGGGTCCTGGGCCTGCTCGCTCTGCGGCTCGGCCTCGACGGGGTCGAGCTCGGCGAGGCAGGTGACCTCCTTGTCCCCCAGCCCGAGGGCGAAGGTGCGGTCGTAGACCTTCACGACGGCGAGCTGACGCTTGCCGCCCAGGGGCAGCACGTCGACGACGCGCAGGGAGCGCTTCTCGGCGCGCTGCTTCAGCGCTCCGCCCACGAGCCGGCGGAACCCCAGGCCAACAGCGAGGAGCGCCACGATCAGGGCGCCGACCAGGGCCATGTAGCGACCGGGGTCGAAGGGCTGGGGCTCGGCGAGGAGGGCGAGGGGCAGCTGCATCGGAGGGGACCGGCTCCGCGGTCGCTCCCCCGTTCGCAACGGGCGTGCCAAGCTCCGAAACCCCCTTCCAGGGCTCAGGAGAGGGGTTTCTGGCCCCCCATGTGTTGGATTTCCCAACAGGTGTCGGACTCTCCGACAGCGGGAAGTTCCTTCCCGGTCGCGCCCCGCGGCCTCAGGCCGACAGGTCGCAGGTCCCCCCCGTGGGGGGCTCCTCGGGGCGCGCCGTGCGCCCCAGGGCGGCCAGGCTCCGGCGTGCCTTCTGGGCACCCTCCAGGCGCTCCCGCACCCGGTCGGCCTCGCGCTCGGCCACCGTCGCCACGAGGGCCACGAGGCTCAGCCACTCCTCCAGCTCGCGGGCGAGCCGGTCGTGCTCGGCGGGGTCGACCCGGCCGATGAGCGCCTCGGGCTCCCCGAGCGCCGCGGCCGCCTCGTCCACCCGCGCGCGCGCCGCCCGATAGGCGGACGAGTCCCGGCCGCCCCCGTCGAGGGCGGTCAGGAGAGCGCGCAGCCCGGCCTTCACCTCGGCCAGGCTGGCGAACACGGCGGCGGTCTCGGTCATGGCCATGGTCGGTACGGCTCCGTTCGGGCCGTCAGACGCCCAGCGAGGGCTGCGACGCGCCGGCCTCGACCTCGCGCCAGGCCTCGAGCAGCGTCATGAGCACGCTGCGCACGCCGGGGAGGATCGAGGCGTCGCGCTCCAGGAGCGCGCGGGACAGCTCGTCCTCGCAGAAGAGGTAGAGCCGGCGCAGGTTCGCGGACAGCTCCGGCGCCTCGTCCTCGGAGAGGCACAGGCGCAGCTCCACGACGATGTCGTCGGCCCGGCCCACGAGCTCCGCGAAGCGGTTGCCCGAGGCGGTGGGGTCCTGCTCCTCCGCCTGCATGAGGAAGCGGATGGCCCCCTCGTAGAGCATGCGGACGATCTTCGCGGGGGGCGCGTTCTCGATGCTGGAGGCGAGGTAGGCCTCGGCGGCGTTCTTGGCTTGCATGGCGGTCATCCCAGCTGGGTCAGGGCGGCGCCCAGGGAGGCTCCCTGGGCGTTGAGCGCGCCCATGAGCTCCTCGAGGCGCGCGAAGCGCAGGACCAGGTCCTGCTCGTAGTCGTCGAGCCGATCCTCCTTCTGCTGGATCTGCTCGTTGAGGCTCTTGATGCGGCTGTTGATGGCGTCCCGCTTCAGGTCGAAGATCCCCTGCAGGTCGACGTCGGGGTCGTTGTCCTCGATCGATCCGAAGAGCTGCTCGATGCCGCGCACGAGGCTCGCCATGAGCCCCGAGTCGGCCGTGGTGTCCTCGTACCAGGCGCCCGTGTTCTCGACCGCGCCCGGATCGCGCTCGAAGCCGTCCGTGTCCACGAACAGGTCCGCGAGGGCCTCCAGGTTGCCGTCGAACTTCTCGTCGAAGGTCGTCGAGTCCAGCTCGAGGGTGCCGTCGGAGTTCGTCGAGATGCCCACCAGCGACAGGGTCGAGTAGCCCTCGGTGTCCGCGGCCACCGTGGCCGGGTCGATGTTGAAGAGGGCCGCGTTGAAGGTCTGCTTGACCGTCTGGAGCAGGCCGTCCCCGAACAGCACGCCCGAGGTGCCGGCCTCGCCGTCCTCCTCGGGGGGCGTGTAGGTGTTCTGGGCGTTGATGAACTCGAGGACCTCGTTGTAGGAGCCGATGAACTCCTCGATCTTGGTCTTGATGGCCTCCTTGTCGGGCTCGACCGTGAAGGTCACCTCGCCCGTCGTCTCGGCCAGGACCGAGAGGGAGACGCCGCCCAGGACGTCGCTGAAGTCGTTCGTGGTGCGCGTGATCGTCAGGCCATCGATGACGGCCACCGCATTCGTCCCCACCGACACGTGGTTCGCGCTGACCGCGTTGCCGCTGCCGTCAGCGGGCGTCCCGTCGATGGTCAGGCCGGCGACCGTGGAGGCGATGCCGGTGATGCGGCCGTCCTCGCCCTGGTGATCGGAGGCCAGCAGCAGCTTGTAGGAAGGGGCCGCCTCGGTGCCCGTGTTCACGACCGTGGCGGTGACGTCGTCCCCGGCCTCGTCGTTGATCTGGCTCGCGATGGCGTCGAGGCTCGAGGCCGCCGCGTCCACCGCGATCTGGTAGGTGGTCCCGTTGACGGTGAAGTCGACGGTCTCCCCGGCCCCGGCGGCCAGGTTGGAGGTGCTGTCCGCCACGCCGTCGAAGGACCAGCGATCGGTCCCCGAGGTGCTCAGCACCTCGACGGTGTGGGTCCCGGCCACGGCGCCCGCCCCGGCGCTCACCGTGAGGCTGCCCTCGAAGCTCCCGCCGACGCTGAAGGCGTAGAACTCGTCGAGGCTGCTGAGCCCCTCCGCCTTCTCCTGCAGCCCCTTCACGAGGTCCGCCAGCTGGTTGATCTTGTCGAGCTTGTCCTGCTGCTGGCCCTTCTGAGACTCGATCAGCTGGATCGGGATGCGCTCGAGGGCGACGAGCTGCGACACGATCGCGTTGGTGTCGAGGCCGCTTGCGAGGCCCGAGAAGTTGATGCCGGATCCGTTCAGCATGGAGGTGTCCTGGCGCGGAGCGCCGCATGGGTTATCGACGCCTGGGCCCCTCGCTTGAGGGCCGCGACGGACCCGTTTCGCGACCCGGGAGGATCCGGAACTTCTTTCCGGTCGGAGGTCGCGAAGTTCCCTGCCGGAGGGAACGAAAGGCCCCCCCAGAACGAGGGAGGGGGGCCCCCGGCTCGCGCCGAGTGCCCCCCGCTCGTGGCCTCCAGGGGCCACTCTCGAGTCAGAATCCGATCAGCCGAGCAGGCTGAGCGCCAGCTGGGGCTGGGCGTTCGCCTGAGCAAGGACCGAGGTGGCCGCCTGCTGCATGATCGAGTTCTTGGTGAGGTCCGCGGTCTCGGACGCCACGTCGACGTCGCGGATGCGGCTCTCGGCGGCCGAGAGGTTCTCGCGGGTGTTCAGGATCGAACGGAGGGTGCTGGACAGGCGGTTCTGACCGGCGCCCAGGGAGCCGCGAGCGGTGTTGACGGTGTCGATGTCGGCGTCGATCTTCGCCAGGGCGGCAGACGCGCCGGCCTGGGTGTTGACGTCGTCGGCAGCGACGGTGAGGGCCGAGACGTCGACCATCGTCAGGGTGATGGTCTCGCCGGCGTCGACGCCGACCTGGATGGCCACCGTGTTGGTGTTGTCCAGGAGGGCCACGCCGTTGAACTCGGTGTCGCCAGAGATGCGGGTGATCTCGTTGACGAGCTCGTCGTACTCGGCGTCGAGGGTCGTGCGGTCGCTGGCGGACAGGGTGCCGTTCGACGACTGCATGGCCAGCTCGCGCATCCGGCCGAGGATGTTGCTCACCTCGCCCAGGGCGCCTTCGGCGGTCTGGGCCAGGCTCAGACCGTCCTGGGCGTTGCGCGCGGCGACGCCGTAGGAGCGGATCTGGGAGCGCATGCGCTCGGAGATGCCGAGGCCCGCGGCGTCGTCAGCTGCGCTGGCGATGCGGAGGCCCGAGCTGAGGCGGCTGAAGTTGCCGGACAGCTTGCTGGTGACGTTGAAGAGGTTGCTCTGCGCGTTGAGCGAGGCAACGTTGGTGTTGATACGAAGTCCCATGAGGGGTTCCTTTCAGATAGGGGTTCAGTTGCTTGCGAACGGGGAATGTCCACCGCACGGCGATCTCCATGGCCCTCCCCTCTCTCTGTCCGCCAGCCGCCACCCCGTTCGCAGGTGTCGACCAGCCGGTTGGGGAACTGCCGCCGTCCGGTTGGATGGTGTGAGCCGACCTGCGCGTGCGCGGGTCATGGGCTCGCTCTCAGGTTTTGAAGAGCCGCGCTCGAGGGGGCCGGAGGGCCCAGGGTCGAACGCGTTGGGAGCTGCCAGCGCTACGGCGCTGGCTGCGGATTGGATTCCGCTTGGAGGACCTCGAGGGCCGCTGCACGGGGGACCGCTGGTTTCCCAACGGCCCCCCACTCAGCAAGGGCCACGAGAGGCCTTTTCTTTGGATCAGCCCTGGAGCAGCGAGAGCGCGACCTGGGGCTGGGTGTTGGCCTGCTGCAGGACCGAGACGGCCGCCTGCTGCATGATCGAGTTCTTGGTGAGGTCCGCGGTCTCGGACGCCACGTCGACGTCGCGGATGCGGCTCTCGGCGGCCGAGAGGTTCTCACGCACGTTCAGGATCGAGCGCAGGGTGCTGGACAGGCGGTTCTGACCGGCGCCGAGGGTGCCGCGGGCACCGTTGACGGTGTCGATGGCCGTGTCGATGGCGCCGAGCGCCGTGACCGCGTTGGCCTGGTCAGCGGTGTCGAGGGCGGCGACGTTGAGGCCCGTGGCGCCCGTCTGGACGTCGACCATGGCCAGCTGGATCGTCTCGCCTGCGTCGATGCCGACCTGGATCGTGACGGCGGTGTTGGTGCCCTCGAGGAGCGCCGTGCCGTTGAACTCGGTCTCGGTCGCGATGCGGTTGATCTCCGACTTGAGCTCCTCGAACTCGGCGTCGATCGTGGTGCGGTCGTTGCCGGACAGGGTGCCGTTCGACGACTGCATGGCGAGCTCGCGCATCCGGCTGAGGATGTTGCTCACCTCGCCCAGCGCGCCCTCGGCGGTCTGGGCCAGGCTCAGGCCGTCCTGGGCGTTGCGAGCGGCAACGCTGAAGGAGCGGATCTGCGAGCGCATGCGCTCGGAGATGGCCAGGCCGGCGGCGTCGTCAGCGGCGCTGGCGATGCGAAGACCCGAAGCCAGGCGGCTGTAGTTGCCCTGGATCCGGTTCGTGACGTTGGCCATGTGGCGCTGAGCGTTCAGCGAGGCGATGTTGGTGTTGACGCGAAGTCCCATGGTGTTTTCCTCTCGTGGTTCTCTTGGGGGTTTGAGGGGTCTCGTGCTGAGTCACGGGTCCCGGAGGACCCGGGCCCTCGGGATCGCGAGTGCGACCCGTCGGACAGGGCGGTTCTCGGAGGGCCCCGGAAGCGGTTGAGGAGGAAGGCGAGGAAAAATCGCGAGACAGGCGCGTCCGCTCCGTGAACCGGAAAGCGTTTCCTTGTTCCAATGGGCGGAGCCGCTGGGAGGGCCTCCTGGTTCCTCCCCGCGGCCGCCAGAGCCTCCGTCGCCTCACGCCCGACCTCTCCACCCTGCCCGCCCTGCCGTGCCTGCCCTCCTGCTGATCGCCGACGACGACGAAGGCATCCGCGCCGGCCTCATGGGCCTGTGCCGCGCGGCGGGCTACCGGACGCTCGAGGCGGGGACCGGCCGCGAGACCCTGTCCCAGGCCCAGGCCGCTGGCCCGGACCTGGTGC
>WTJQ01000373.1 GCA_011524785.1 Planctomycetota bacterium
CGGAGCCGGAGCCGGACCCCGAGCCCGAGCCGGACCCGCCGAGCGACCCCGAGCCGCCCGAGCCGGTCCCGCAGAACGACACGCCCCTCGACCTGAGCCAGCTGGAGCTGGCCCTGAACCCTGGCTTCTCCGGCGGCTGGATGGGGGGCGACTTCGCCGTCAACCTCGGCGGCCTCGCGCAGACCGAGGACCAGGTGGACGCCCTCTTCTCCCTGGCCGACCTCGACCAGAAGCCTCGCTGCGTCTGGCAGCCCGCGCCCGCGCTGACCGCGAAGCTGCGCAAGCTGGCGCCGGCGACCGTCTACGTGCTGTTCGTCGTGGACCAGGACGGTCGGGTCGACAGCCCTCGCGTCCAGAAGTCCACCAACCCCGAGTTCGACCGCGCGGCCCTCAAGGCGGTCAAGCAGTGGAAGTTCGAGCCCGGCAAGCGCAACGGCGAGCCGGTGCGCTTCCGCATGCGCGTCCCGATCACGTTCCCGAAGGCCTGAGCCATGTCCTGCCCCCGCATCCTGATCCTGTCCCTCACCCTCGCGGCCTGCGCGACGTCACCTGAGCCCCAGCGGCCGGGCCTGACCGAGTCGGTGGCCACGGAGCTCGGCATGGCTGCAGCCGCCGCGCCCACGGCTCCCGAGGCTGACAGCAAGTCCGAGCCCGCGGCCCTGGCCGAGCCTGCTCCCACCCCGGTCGCGATCGAGGCCGCCGCGCCCGTCGAGGCGGCGGCGGGGGCTGCGACTCCTGCGCTGGCCGCTGCGCCGGTGGAGGCGAGTGCCGAGCCCGCTGAGATGGAGCCGGCCCCGACCGAGCTGCCGTCCGAGGTCCTGGACCTCCTGCGGTCGAGTGCCTTCCAGCGTCAGTTCGCCCAGAGCTACATCGCGGAGACCGAGCTCGAGCCGACGGTTACCCAGCCGGAGCGCGAGGACCTCCAGGAGGTCCTCAACGCGATCTCGTCCGACGACCTCGACACCGCCATCGCGCTCCTGACCGAGCGGGGTGGGGACGCGGCCAGCGCGACCTTCGACTTCATGCTGGGCAACATCCACTTCCAGCGCGAGGACAACGAGGCCGCCATCGCCGCCTACGGCGTCGCGGTCACGAAGTACCCCAAGTTCCTGCGCGCCTGGAAGAACAAGGGCATCTGCCACATCCGCAGCGCGGACTTCGAGGGTGCGATCCCCTGCTTCACCGAGGTGCTGCAGCTGGGTCGTGGCGACGCCGTGACCTACGGGCTCCTCGGCTGGGCCTACAGCAACGCCGAGCGCTACCTCCCGGCCGAGAGCGCCTACCGCATGGCGATCCTGCTCGACCCGGAGACGACCGACTTCCAGCTGGGGCTCGCCCGCGCTCTCTTCAAGCAGGGGCGCTTCGAGGTGGCCGCGTCCCTGGTGGGGGAGCTGATCGCGCAGAAGCCCAGCAGCGCCGAGCTCTGGCTGCTGCAGGCGAACGCCTACATCGGCATGAAGCAGCCCATGCGCGCCGCCGAGAACTTCGAGATCGTCGACACCCTGGGCGCGTCCACCGCCGAGACGCTGAACAACCTGGCGGACATCTACCGCTTCGAGGATCTCTACGCCCTCTCGGTCGACCGCTTCCTCGCGTCCCTCGACCTCGATGCCGCGCAGACCGCGGACCGCGCCATCGCCGGCGCGAACTTCATCGTCCTCAAGGGAGCCAACGAGGAGGCCAAGCGGCTCCTCAGTGGGATCGAGGCGCGTCGCGCCGATCAGCTGAGCGAGGCGCAGCGCACCGACCTGCTCCGGATCCGGTCGCGCGTGGCCGCCATGGAGGGGGCCTCCGAGGAGGAGGCCCGCGTGCTCGAGGAGATCGTGGAGCTCGATCCCCTCGACGGCGACGCCATGGTGCGCCTCGGGCGCTATCAGCGCGGCCTCGGCGAGACCGAGAAGGCCGTGTTCTGGTACGAGCGGGCCGCGCAGCTGGAGGACCACGAGGCGGACGCGAAGTCCGCCTGGGGCCAGCTCTTGGTGAGCGAGGGCCGCTACGACGAGGCCCTGCCGCTGCTCCGCCGCTCCCTCGAGCTCCAGCCGCGTCAGAGCCTCGAGGACTACGTCAGCCAGGTGGAGAACCTGGCGAAGGGGCGCTGACCACCTCCGCGCAGGCGGACCCGCTGCCACCCCCCTGGCTCCTCGAGAGCCAGGGGGGTGGCAGCCTTGGGTCGAGGCTCAGGCGCGCTCGCGTCGGGCCGCAAGGTCGCCGAGTGCCTGCAGCGCGATGGCTCGGCAGTTCCGAGGGGCTGCGCGATTCGTTGCCCCGTCAGGCGTCCGTGCGGGCGGGCCGTGCGACCTGGAGCAGCATGGAAGAGCCTCAGGGTTCGGATTGTTGCCGCAGCGTGAAGGCAGCGTTCAGGCGTTTACGAAGTCTGCCGCGAACCTTCACTCCCGCCTGAAGGAGGGCCAACACAACCCACCTACCTTTCTCGCGTCCACCTGGGGGGCCTCCGAGGCCCAAGGGCCAGGGGGCTTCCCAACGACCCTGAAATCACCGACCGAGACCAACAGTGAAGACCTCCATCTCCACGCTCCTCGCCGCCGGCCTGATCGCTGGCACCGCCAGCGCAGCCGACGTCCTCGTCACGAGCGACATCGCGACCTCGACGACCTGGACCGCCAACAACGTCTACAACCTGCAGGACCAGATCTACGTCCTGCCGGGTGCCACCCTGACCATCGAGGCGGGCACGCTCATCGCCAGCACCGCCAACCTCGGTGGCAGCCTCGCGGTCTGCCGCGGCGCGCAGATCAACGTCCTCGGGACCGCGAGCGCCCCGGTCATCATGACCTCGGACGCCGATGACCTCACCACCTGGCGCGAGGTCTGCAACGAGTGGGGCAACCTCACCATCATGGGGAACGCCTACATCTCCGAGAACGCGACGGTTGGCAACACTCCCTTCCCGAGCGCCAGCAACGTGGCCGCGATGGAGGGCCTCGTGGCTTCGTTCCCCGGTGACCCGAACGTCCTCTATGGCGGCGGCGACGACGACGACGACAGCGGCTCGATCAGCTACCTGTCCGTCCGCTACGGCGGCAAGGTGATCGGCCTCGGCAACGAGCTGAACGGGATCTCGCTCGGCGGCATCGGCCGTGGCACCGACATCAACCACGTCGAGGTCATGAACAACGTCGACGACGGCATCGAGATCTGGGGCGGCA
>WTJQ01000115.1 GCA_011524785.1 Planctomycetota bacterium
GGCGGTTCCGACGCGGCGCGGTCCGAGCGACAGGGTGTCGATGGCGAGCATCACGCCAGGGTTCGTGGGGTTGCCCGCGGGGATCTGCACCCCGAAGCCCAGCAGGCGCGTCCAGTCGGGCTGCCAGGAGCCGACGAGGTTGAACGGGCCGAACTCACCCCCGTCGTCGGACTCGTCCGCGTCCAGCGTCGCCGGGTGCGAGGGATCGACGGCGGCCCAGGCCACGTCCGCGAGGTCGACGGTCACGAGGCGGCACGCGTCCGAGGAGGCCGTCTCGGGGACCGTGAAGGGCTCGGAGCTCCACCATGTCACCGTGTCCCGGACGAGGAGCTGGACCTGGATCCCGCCGGGGGCGTTCGCCTTGGTGACGGTCATCCGCGCCATGCCCGCGACGCCGAGGTCGAGGGTGCCCTCCCAGCGGGAGGTCGCGCGGCTCCCGGCGGTCAGGGCTCCCGCATGGAAGAGCAGCGCTCCGCCATCGAGGGAGACCGCGGGGTGCGGGTCCACCTGGACGGCGTGGGCGACGCCTCCGGGGGCGCTGACGGTCGTGCTGGCGTTGTAGCCCCCCCACGGCGCGAGAAGCTGCCGGACCGTCTCGTTGTCGTCGTTGGCGGGGCTCGCCTCGCCATCAAGGGGCAGGAGGCTGCCCGCGGCGAAGTCCTCGATGCGCAGCGCGCTGGCGCCGGCGGGGCCCAGCTGGTCGACGAAGAACTCCCACGAGCGCTGGACGACAGCGACCGGGATCCCGTGCGCGCCGTCGTGGATCAGCAGATTGGCGATGCCGCCTGCCGTGCGCCACGCTTCGTGCAGGGTCCGGCCCTGCTCCGTGGCCACGACGCAGTCGTCGATCCCGTGGATCGTGAAGAGCGCGGGCAGCGAGCCGATGAGCCCCAGGGACGGGTTCGCCTGCTCGACGAGCGCGTGGGCCGGATGTCCGGGCAGGCCCTCGAGCACGCCGATGCCCTCGCCGGGCCCGTCGAAGCCCACCAGCCGACTCTCGGCGGACTCCGGCTCGTCGTGGCGCGGGGCGCCAACGCAGCCCTGGGCGTCGGCCTGGTCGTCCATCAGGAAGAAGTCCACCGGCGGCGAGATGGCCACGGTGGCCTGGACCGAGCTGTCGCCGAGCGGGTCGTTCTTGCGCCCGCGAGCTGCTGCCAGGGCCGCGAGGTGGGCCCCCGCGGAGTGGCCCCAGGTCCCGATCCGATCGACGTCCAGGTCGAGGATCACGGCATGGTCGCGCAGGAAGCGGATCGCGGCCTGCACGTCGTCGAGCTGGGCGGGGAAGACGACCTCGTCCTCGCCGAACAGGGCGCCTTGCGACGTCAGGCGGTAGTCGATGCTCGCGACGGTGATGCCGGAGCCGAGCAGGCCGGCGAGGAAGGGGCGATCCAGCGCCCGGCTGCCGCTCGTCCAGCCGCCGCCGTGCACGTAGACCACGCACGGGTGCGGGCCTGGGCCCTCGCCGAGCCAGAGGTCCATCAGCAGGTTCTGGCCCGAGACGACCTGGTAGGGCAGGCCCGGGAGGTCTGGGCCCACGGCCTGACCGCGAGCCTCCTCCGTGACGGCCGTGAATCCGCACAGCGCGGTCAGGGCCGCCAGCAGGGTGGGCAGGAGGGGGCGCATCGGAGGGCTCAGGACGCCTCCCAATGTACCGAAAGGCCTCGATCCTGCAGCCGCGGACTGCCCCCCTGGAACACTCCGAGGCCTCAGCGGCCCCTCCGCCGGGAACTCCGGGGAGGCCGGAGGCGAGGGATCCCCGTCGAATGCCGATAGATCTCGTATGAGCTCCCCCACCGCCCTCCTGCTTCCCCTCGCGCTGCTCGTGGCTGCCTGCGCCACCGGCCCGACCCGGGGCTCGGCAACGGCCGAGGACCCCGTCGGCCCGACCGCCGTCTCCCCGTCGGGGGCGACCGTGGTGCCGGACCTCCCCGTGAGCCAGCCGCCCTTCGAGCGGGTCGAGGCCTCGTGGAAGGACCGCATGGAGGTGCCCTACGCCTACATGGAGCACCGCGGCAGCTACGCGGAGACCGGGGCCCTGATCCCTGGGATCCTTCGGGAGCTGGAGGCGCAGGGGCTCGAGCCGGACGGGGTGCCGTTCGCCCTGTTCTACGACGACCCCGGCACAACCCCCGGCGGGCAACTCCGCTCCCGTGCCTGTGTGCCCCTGCGAGGGCGGCCGCGCGTCCAGGCCCCCCTGCGCTTCGAGGTCCTGCCGAGCCAGACCGTGGCGTACGCCTTCGCGGGGGGCGCCTATCCCGAGGTTCCCCGCTCCTACCCCGGCCTGTTCGCCTACATGCGCGGGCTCAACTGGGACGTCGCCGGGCCCGTCCGGGAGAGCTACCTCGTGGCGCCTGCGCCCGGAGTGCCGATGTCCGCGCTCGTGACCGAGGTCCAGGTTCCGGTGCGGAGTCGCTGAGGCATCGGACCTGAGAGCGAGCCAGGATCCGGCTCGGGCCTCGTCTCCTTCCAGGTGAAGGCTCAGCCCACCCGCGCGGTGGCCGGGTAGGCCGTGAAGATCTCAAGCCCAGCGTCCGTCCGCCGGGCCCTGAGCAGATCACCGGGCTGCGCGGCGCGGAACGCCTCTGGGCTGGGGATCAGGCGTGCCGGCACGCCGCCCTCCTCGCTGACGAGGAGCCCAGGGAGTCCGCGGGGGTCCTCGGCCTCCAGGACCTCGAAAAGCTCGCCCTCCGTGTCGAGCACCGTGGGGAGCCCGGCGTTCATGGCCAGGACGCGCTCCAGCTCGGCGACTCCGTCGCGCACCTGCTTCCACGTCGAACCGAGGTCCAGGTCGTGCTCGGCCTCGGCCCAGGGCACGAACGCGTCGAGGGCCTCCACCAGGGCGCGGGCGTCCTCGGCAGGAAGGCGCTGCTCGGGTGCCCAGAAGAACAGGAGGCGGCGCAAGGCCTCGCCGTCCAGCTCCTCGGGCTGCTCGAAGGCTGCGCCGAAGCGCGAGAGGTGGTCGAGCGAGGCCTGCGCTGCCTCTGGGAGGGCGGGCCCGTCCCCCATGCCGGCCTCCTGCTCCCAGCGGAACTCCGTGACGAGCATCTCGACGACGCCGGTCAGGACCGGAGGCTCCAGCCCGTCCTCATCGCTGTCGCTCTCGCCTTCGAGCCCGAGGTCTCGCTCCAGGTCGTCGAGGAGCGCCTGGACGTCCCGGCCCTCGGCC
>WTJQ01000582.1 GCA_011524785.1 Planctomycetota bacterium
CTCTCGGGCTGTGCGCAGCTGCTGCTGGTGGCCTGGGTCCTCGAGCGGGCGACGGCGCTGGTCGTGGGCCACGGAACGACCGCATCGCGCGCAGCCGGCCGGGCGACGCCAGCGCTGCTGGGGCTGTCCCTCGGGCTCGCCACCCTCGCCTGGCCCGTGATGCTGCCCCTGGTCCTCGGGTTCGCGGGCTGGGGTGCGCTCCGGGCGGGCGGTCGTGCGGGGCTGACCATCCTCGCGACCGCGCTGCTGACGATCGCGCCCGCGACCCTGCACAACCGCATCGCCGGGGACGCCTGGATCCCCGTGACCGCCCACGCGGGCGTGACCTTCTTCCACGGCAACAACCCCGGCGCCGACGGGACGATCACGGGCTCGGGCCTGTCGATGGACAAGTCGGTCCACAGGCAGGAGGCCCTCGACCAGACGCGGGCAGCCCTCGGTGAGGAGGCTGGCTGGGGCGACGTGAGCGGACACTTCCTCGGCCGCGGGCTCGCCTGGTGGAGCGCCGAGCCCGCGCGGGCCGCGGGTCTCGCGCTCCGGAAGGCCGCGCTGTTCCTCGGCGCGCGTCACTACGGGGACATCGACCTGGCGACGCTCGAGAGGGCCGCGGTCCTGCCCACGCTCTGGCTGGCGCCCTTGCCCTCCGCGTGGCTCGCCGCGCTCGGCCTCGCTGGCGTCCTCGCGGCCCTGCGCGCGCGCCGGCTCGACCTGCTGCCGGCGGCCCTGCTCGCCGTCGCGGCCCTCGGCGTGGTGGTGGTGTTCTGGTACACCCCGCGCTATCGCCTGCCCGCGCTCCCGGCGAGCGCGCTGTTGGCCGCGTGGGCCCTCGCGCTCCCGGCAGTCGGGCGCCGCTGGGTCGCCGGAGGCCTGCTCGCGGGCCTCGCGGCCACCCTGCTCGCCAGCGCGCGCGGTTGGGACGACCCGGCTCGGTTCGAGCCGCGCTTCCACCTGGCCCTTGCTCGGGCCTGGGAGGGACTCGGGCGGCAGGACCTCGCGCGGGAGGAGGCGCAGCGCGCCTACGCATTCGGGGAGCCCGCGGCCGCCGTCCTGCTGGCGGAGCTCGAGGGTGGCGCCCTGGGCCTGGAGGCCCTGCAGGCCCTGGCCACGCAGCGACCGAACGACGGCGAGCTGCAGCGGCGTCTCGCCGTCGCGCTCGCTGGGCAGGGTCGCCTCGACGACGCGCTCGACGGGTTCCGCCGGGCCGCGGCCCTCGATCCGCTCGACTGGCGCGCGCGCCAGGGCATGGCGGCCGCGCTCTTCCAGGCGGGTCGCGCCGACGAGGGAGTCGCGCCGGCCGAGGAGGCGCTCGCCCTCGCGCCAGGTGAGGTCGACGTGGTCTACACGCGCGGGATCCTGGCCGAGGCCCTGGGAGATGCCCAGGCGCTGCTCCTCGCCGAGCGCGCCCTCGCGCTGGAGCCCGACCATGCCCCGAGTCGCGACCTCCTGGTGCGCACCCTGCGCGCCTCCGGGCAGGACGCACGATTGGCGGAGCGCCTCGAGGCCTGGCTCGTGGAGAGCCCCGACCGCTGGCCCATGCGGGCCCTCGCGGCGTGGATGCGCGCGACCTCGCCCGTCGCGGAGGCGCGCAGCGGCGTGCGTGCGCTCGCGCTCCTGGAGGGGCACCTCCCCGATCCGCCCGACGCCGACGCCTTGGACACCCTGGCCGCAGCGCAGGCCGCGGCCGGCCGGTTCGAGGAGGCGCGTGCGACCGCCGAGCGCGCGCTCGAGGCCGCGGGCTCCTGGAGCGTGGAGCAGCAGGCGCAGCTCCTGCTGCGGCTCGAGGCATACGGCCGGGGTGAGGCCTGGACCGAGGCGCGCTGAGGGCTGCCTCGACGCCGCCCTCACGCTCGGCGAGTCCGGTTCGTAGGCTGCCTCCATGGGTCTCGCGCCGCGCTCCTGTCCGCTCGTGCTCCTCCTCGCCGGCCTCACGGCGTGCGGTGGGGAGGGACGCCGGCCCAACGTCCTGCTGGTCTCGATCGACATGCTGCGGGCGGACCACGTGTCCGCCTATGGCTACGAGCGCAGGACCACCCCGACCCTCGAGGCCCTGGCCGCGGAGGGCGTGCGCTTCGACCGGCACATCTCCAGCGCGCCCTGGACCCTGCCGGCGCACGCGGCGCTCTTCACGTCGCTCCCCGACTCGGTGCACGGCTGCGTGGAGGGCAGCGGCAACGCCCTGTCGCCGGACGTCACGACCCTCGCCGAGCGCTACCGCGAGGCGGGCTATGCCACGGGCGGCTTCTACGCCGGGCCCTACCTCCACGAGGCCTTCGGCCTCGGGCAGGGCTTCGACACCTACGAGTACTGCGTGCCTGACGCGGAGGGGATCTTCGCCGCCGAGGACGTGGAGGCCTGGGCCGGCGATCCGGCGGCCCACCGTCGCTCCCACCACGGTGTCACGAACCCCGGCGTCGTGGAGGCCTCCACCGCGTGGCTCGAGGCCCACGCCGAGGAGCCGTTCTTCCTCTTCGTCCACCTCTGGGACGCGCACTTCGACTTCGTCCCGCCGCCGGCCTTCGCGCGCCGCTTCGCCGACTCGGGCTACGACGGCTGGGTCGACGGGCGCGAGTTCTTCTTCGACCCGCGGATCCGGGCGGACATGGACCCGCGCGACCTGAACCAGCTGCTGGCGCTGTACGACGGGGAGATCATGTGGTGTGACGCCCACGTGAAGCTGCTGCTCGAGCGGCTCGACGCGCTGAACCTCGCGGAGGACACGGTCGTCGTCGTCACGAGCGACCACGGGACCGAGTTCTTCGACCACGGTCAGAAGGGGCACCGCCGGACGCTGTACGACGAGGCGCTGCGCGTGCCGCTCATCGTCCGCGCTCCTGGCACCCTCGCTGCTGGCGGCGTCGTCGAGGGCGTGACGCGGACGGTCGACGTGGGGCCGACCCTGCTCGAGCTCTGTGGGCTCGGGGGCGCTGGTCAGCTCGAGGGGGTCAGCCTGGTTGCTGCCGCGCGCGGCGAGGCGCAGCGTGCCCGCCCCGCTCTCAGCGAGCTGCTGGCCGATCGGAACCAGCTGCTGTCCGTCACGACCGAGCGCGGCCGGATCGTCTGGAACCGAGCGACGGACGCCGTGGTGTGGTTCGACCTCGCGAGCGACCCCGACGAGCGCTCGCCCCGGACCGATCTGGAGGAGGGGCTTGGCGCCGAGCTGGCCC
>WTJQ01000143.1 GCA_011524785.1 Planctomycetota bacterium
CCCTCGCGTGCGCCTCGAGCAACAGCCCCTCCTCCTCGGAGCGGGTCGGACCCCCCTCGCTCGCGAGCGGGCTCAAGGCCATGGAGTCGAGGAGAGCGACCCGCAGATCGCCCACGCGGCGGAGCCCCCAAGGAGCCTCGATCCCCAGTCGAGCCTGGAGCTCGTCCCGTGGGATGGCGAGGCAGTGGTTGCCGACGACGTGCTCGACCGGGGCCTCGAGCCTGGACAGCACCTCGAGGACGGCCTCGAGGTCCCTGCGGCTGCGCTCCAGGGCTGTCGGGGCGCTGGCGGCAGGGTCACCTGCAGCCACTGCAGCCGCGGCTCGGCGGTCCACGTGCCCCTCGATGATGTCGCCGAGCTGCAGGACGAGGTCACAGCCCCTGCGGTTGAGGTCCTCGACCGCAGCCTCGAGCCGCTGGAGGCTCGACCGAAAGCGGCACGAGCCGCGATCCGGGAGGTCCCCGTACTGGATGTCGGCGAGGAGCCCGATCCGAGGACCGCTCACGGCGAGCTCCACCGGCCGCCGGCGGGGAGCGGCAGGTCCCTGCGGACGAAGAGATCCAGCGGCTCCCCCTCCTCCAGGGCGACCTCGACCCGCCGGTAGTCCCGCACGAAGCCGGGATCCGCCACCAGCTCCACCTCCCACGGGTTGATCTCGAGCCGGCCCTCGATCCGGACGCCGTTGCCGAGGAGACACCACTCGGGGCGCTCGGCGAGCACCCAGGCCGTCGCGCTCCTGTGGTGCCCCTTCACCCCGACTCCCTCGAGGTCGGGCTCGACGTCGAGGACCTGCTCGTGGACGAGCCCCAGCAGGTCGAGCACCTCCAGCCGCGACTCCCAGCCGATCGCGCCGATGGGTGAGGTCATGACGCGCGTCCCCTCCGGCGCGGCCGTGCGCATCCAGCGGCCGATGGTCCGCCAGCGCTCGACGAAGACGGACTGATCGAGGAATCGCGCCTCCGCGGTCCAGAGGGGACTGCCCAGCGCGGGGACCCAGACGGCCTGGAGGCCAAGGACGGCTGCGACCCCGAGCGGGCGCGCGCCGCGCCAGCCTCGCAGCGCGGACCCAGTGAGGAGGAGTCCGAGGGGGAACACGGGCACGAGGTAGCGGGACCAGGCCATGTGGTCCCCCCCGACCGCCACGACGTAGGCCACGTGCAGGAGGAACCCGCGCCGCAGGGCAGCGAGCGCCTCCTGAGCCGGCTCGGGATCCTCCCGTCGACCCCCCCGAGCGAGGGTGGCCACGACGAGGAGCAGGATCCCGAGGCTCGGGAGGTCCGTGAGCAGGTACTCGACCCCATAGCCGAGGTCGTCGAGCAGCGGCAGCTTCTTGGCCGACCAGGTCAGGGGCAGCAGGCGGCCGAACCACAGGAGCCGGAAGCCCGTCCAGGCTGCGAGCGCCCCCAGCGGGAGCACGGCCAGCCGCCGCAGGGCCGAGCCCCCCAGCAGGAGCGGCAGGACGAGGACCGCTGCCTCCTGTCGGAGCAGGCATGCGAGGGCCAGGGGCAGGCCGCTCGCAAGCGAGGCGGCCGCCTCACCACGGCTCGGTCGCTCCTCCTGCTTGCCCTTGGAGCTCGACGAGGTCGTGCTCGACTGCATCCCGCAGCGCAGGCAGGCCCACGCGTGGAGCACGAGCAGCAGCATCTGGAGCGTGGTGCCGAGGCCGGCACAGGCATGGAACGCCACTGCGGGAGCGAGCGCGACGAGCCAGGCGGGGCCGCCCCGACGGCTCCCCGCGACGAGCCGCCAGGCCTCGGCCAGGACCCAGGCGGAGGCGCCTGCTGCCAGGACCCCCACCGCGCGGCTGAGGACCGTCGGATCGAGCCCGACCAGCTGGCCGAGCGCGTGCAGTCCCACCCAGAGCGGCACGGTGAACCCCTCGGCCTGCTCGGCCCCGTTCCAGGCCAGGCCGCGGCCCTCGACCAGGCTGCGCGCGAAGCGATAGCAGATGAAGTCGTCGTCGACCGGACCCGCGGTCCAGAAGAGAGCGGCGTAGGCCGCGCCGACGACGCCGGCGAGCAGGGCCCAGGAGCGGCTCACCTGCGCGCCTCCGCCGCGGCCGGCCGGCCGCTCCACGCGCTGCTCGGGATCGCGCCCCCCGCTCCAGACCGGACCATCGCTCCCCAGGCTCCTCGAAGGACCTGCTGCACTGCAAGGCTGAACCGCTTCCTCGCCGTGCGGCATAGCCGCTGATGTGAAGGAGTCCCCGGCTGGTCCCTGGAGCGAGGAGCTCCCCGACTGGTCGCGCCCCCAGCGGGACTCGGGCAGGAGTCTGGAATCGGTCTCATGCGCTTCGGAGACTGGACGCGTGCGCGTCCTGCTCGCCTCCGCCCCCCATGCCGACACGTTCGGCTACTCGATGCCGCCCCCGGGCCTCCTCCGGCTCGGCGGAGCGCTCGAGCGCGCGGGCCACGCCACCCTCCTCGAGGACCTTGCCTTCCGCCAGGCCTCGGGCGCGATCCGGGACGACGACGCCCTCTGCACGGACGCCGCCGAGCTGCTCCTCGCCCACGGCCCCGTGGACGTCCTCGGGCTCTCGGTCATGGGCGCGACCCTCCCGGCCGCGCTGCGCATCGCGGAGCACTACGCCAGCGCGCGGCCGGACACCCCGATCCTGATCGGCGGGCCCGGCACGACGGGGACCGACCGCCTGCTCCTCGAGCGCTTCCCGGCCGTGACCGCGGTGGTGCGCGGCGAGGGCGAGGTCACCCTGCTCCGCGTCCTGGATCGGCTGGCTTCCGGCCGCGGCCTCGCGGGCGTGGCCGGGGTCACGCACCGCGTCGGTGAGGGGATCGAGCGCGAGGCCGATCGCGAGCAGCTGCGCGACCTGGGAGAGCTGCCCGAGCCGGCGTGGCACCTGGTGCCGCCCCTCGCGGCGTACAAGCGCGTCACCGGCGAGGCCGAGGGGCTGGTGCCCGTCGACTCGGGCCGCGGGTGCTCCTACGACTGCAGCTTCTGCACCATCGGGCGGTACTGGGGACGCCGCTCGCGGCCGCTCCCGGCCGCACGCCTCGCGGCCGAGGTCCGGGCGGCCACGGCTCTGCCGGCTGCGCGCCACGCCTACCTCTGTCACGACCTCTTCGGTGCAGACCGGCGCCACGCGCTGGCCTTCTGCGAGGAGCTGCTCGCCGGCGGCGAGCCCCCCCGGTGGG
>WTJQ01000642.1 GCA_011524785.1 Planctomycetota bacterium
ACACCAACCTGATCGCCGACCTCCCCGCTGCGGATCCCGAGGCCCCCATGGTCCTCGTCGGCGGACACATCGACACGAAGCTGATGGGCGCCGACTTCGTGGGTGCCAACGACGGCGGCTCGTCGACCGCGGTCCTGCTGGAACTGGCGCGCGGGCTCGCGGCCGGTGGCCCTCGCTCGGTCTCGTGGCGCATCGCGTTCTTCGACGGCGAGGAGGCCGTGCGGACGGACTGGGTCGGCACGGACAACACGTACGGCTCGCGCCGGCACGCGATCGAGCTCTGCAAGCGCGGTGAGGACCGCAAGGTCGGCGCGGTCGTGATCGTCGACATGGTCGCCGACCGCGACCTCCAGCTGACCTGGGACGACTACTCCACCAGCTGGGTCCGGCAGATCTTCTGGGAGGCGGCCCGCGCCGAGGGCCTCGAGCAGTGCGTCGGCTCGCGCGCGCGCGGCACCCTCGTCAAGGACGACCACCTGCCCTTCCTGGACCTCGACCTGCCGGCGGTCGACCTGATCGACCTCGAGTACGGCGGGCCGCTGCGCCCCTGGTGGCACACGCCGGCCGACACGCTCGACAAGTGCAGCCAGGAGTCCCTCGACCGCTTCGGTCGGCTGCTCACCCGCGGGCTCGTGGACCTCGAGCTCCGCGTGGCGCAGCAGCGCTGACCGTAGCCGGGAGGCCGGCGCCGCGGCGAGCGGCCCGGCGATTCCTCAGGCCGTCGTCCCGGCCGTTGGCGGCGTGGCCTCGGAGGCGTCGCCGGACTCCTCGGTCCCGTCCTCCTCGGCGTCGCGGTCCCCATCGGAGGAGCCACCGGCCGACGCAGGAGCGGCAGGCGGCCGCTGCGGCTGGAGCTCGACCACCGGCTCGCCGTGCTCGTCCACGGCATCGGGGTCGGCGAGCCGTCCCTCGCCCAGCAGGGAGGGTCCCCCCTCCCGGGCCGTGCCCGTCGACTCGGGCGCGAACGCGTCCACCTCCTCGAGCTCCACCGAGACGAAGCGCGAGACGCCCTTGGTCTGCATGGTCACCCCGAACAGAGCCTCGCAGGCACTCATGGTCCCCTTGTTGTGGGTCACGACCACGAACTGCGACGTCTCCCGGAACGACTCGAGCATCGCCAGGAAGCGGTCGACGTTGGCATCGTCCAGCGCCGCGTCGACCTCGTCGAGGATGCAGAAGGGGCTCGGCCGGCTCTGGAACACCGCGAAGAGCAGGGCCAGGGCCGTCATGGTCCGCTGACCGCCGGACAGCAGGCCGATCGGCAGGGTCTCGCGACCCGGCGGCTTGGCGAGGATCTCGATGCCGGCCTCGAGGACGTCCTTGTCGGCCTCCATCTCGAGGTCGGCCTTGCCGCCCCCGAACAGCTGCCGGAAGATCCGGCGGAAGTGCTCGCGCACCTCGGTGAAGGTCTCGAGGAACAGGCGGCGGGACTCCTCGTCGATCTTGCGGATCGTGTCCTCGAGGTTCCGGCGCGCCTCGGCCAGGTCCTTGGCCTGGGTCTCCAGGTGCTCCAGCCGCCCGGCGACCTCCTCGAGCTCGTGGACCGCCTCGAGGTTGACCGGGCCGAGCTTGTCGAGCACGGCCTTGAGCTCGGCCACGCGCTGCCCCAGCGCACGCAGGGCGCCGGGATCCGCGAGCTCCGGCTCCGGCTCGAAGCCCTCCTTGAGGTCCATGGCCGTGACCTGCAGCTCCTCCTCCGCGCGGACGAGCAGCTCCTCGCGCTCGAGCTCAAGCCGCTGGACCCGCAGGCGCGCCTCGTTCTGCTGCTCGGACACCGCGTCCAGCTCGGCCTGGACGGCCTCCGCCTCGCGTCGCGCCTCCTGGGCATGGGCCGCTCCCTCACGCTCCCGCTGGCGCAGGGCCTCGAGCTGCTCCACGAGGGCCGCTGCCGCGGCCTCGGTCGTCACCCGCTGCTCCTCGACCTGAGCGGCCTCCTC
This sequence comes from Planctomycetota bacterium, assembly GCA_011524785.1. Lineage (GTDB taxonomy): Bacteria > Planctomycetota > UBA1135 > UBA1135. The sequence continues at coordinate 1,938 of WTJQ01000642.1, forward strand.
GCGGCCATGGACGCAGTTGGTGCGGAAGTTCTCGGCGCGGCTACGCGCACGACCGACCTCCTCCTCGTCGCGCTCGATGCGCGCCCGCTCGGACTCCACCCGCTGGGCGGCGCCCGCATGCTCGGACTCGAGCCGCTGCCGCTCGACGTCGGCGGCCGAGGCCTCCTTGACCGCCTCGTCGCGCTGGGCCTCGAGCTCCCGGCGCTCCTGTTCGAGGGCGCTCAGGCGCTGGTTCTCGACCTCGAACGCCTCCTCGGCGGCGCGGTGCGCCTCCTGGGCGCCGAGGATCTCGGAGGCCACGCGCTCACGGTCCTCACGGGCGCGAGCGGTCTCGGTCTCCTGCGCGGTGAGGGCTGCCTCCTGCTCGTGCAGGCGCGCCTCGGTCTCGGCCAGCTCGCTGGCCGCGGCCGCCTGCTCCGTCGCCGCCTCGTCGCGTGCGGTCTCGGCCGCGGCCAGCGTGGCTGCGGCGTTCCCTGCGGCCTCCTGGGCCGCGGACGTCTCGGCGGCGAGCCGCTCGAGGGCGCGCGTGAGGTCGGCGCTGCGTGCCTCGAGCTCGTCGGCCTGGGCCCGTCGTCCCACGGCGCCCTGGCCGATCTCGCTGTGGCCGCCCGAGAGCCCGCCCGCATCGACGAGCTCGCCGACCGGCGTCACGAAGCGCCACTGTGGGTTGTCCCCCACGAGCTTCATGGCGAGGTCGAGGTCCGACACGACCACGACGTCGCACAGCAGCGCGCGAGCGAGGGGCCGGAAGGCCGGCGCGCAGGCCACGAGGTCCGAGAGGCGTCCCTCGACGCCGTTCCCATAGCGCGCGAAGAGCGCGTAGTCGGTGGGCGACGGGCACGGCGGGGCCCCAAGCCCCGGGGGCACGGCGATCGAGACCTCGCCGACCTGCTCCTCGCGGGCCCACTCGAGGACGCGCCGCGCCACGTGCGCGTCGCGGGCCACGATGGCGGCCGCACGCTCGCCGAAGACGGTGTCCAGCGCCCGCGACAGACGGGTGTCGATCGAGATGTGATCGGCGATCACGCCGAGCAGCGCGTCGGCCGAGCAGGGCCCCTCGCCGGTCTCCACGGCCTCCATGAGCCGACGCGTCCCCTGGGAGAGCTCCTCGAGCTGGCGCTCGCGGTCACGCAGGGCCTCCACGCGCGCATCCAGCGCCGCACGCTCGAGCTCGAGCTCGAGCGTGCGGCGCTGGATGCG
>WTJQ01000500.1 GCA_011524785.1 Planctomycetota bacterium
GCTCTGGCCACGGACCTCGCGGTCCCCACGGACCTCGATGGGGCGATGGTCTGGGTGGACCCGCGCGGCGCTGCTGGGGTCGCGGGGGTCCCGAGCGGTGTCCGGATCCAGCGCCTCGGCGGGGTGCCCGTGGAGTCGTGGAGTGAGATCCAGGCCATCTGCGCGCGGGCCGTCGAGGCCGAGGCGCCGCTGGAGCTCATGGGTGTCGCTCCCGGTGCGTCGACAGCCGAGTCCTGGACCCTCACGCCGGCGCCTGCGAGGGCCCGCACCCTCGGCTTCGATCTCGCCCCGCCGACCGGGACCTTCCGCACCGAGGGCCTGGGGGCTGCGCTGCTCGAAGGAGCCCGGGCCTCCGGCCGCTTCCTCGTGCACACGGGGCTGACGCTCAAGCGCATGGCGACGCAGGAGGTGAGCACCCGCAACCTCGGCGGGATCATCACCATCAGTCGGGTCAGCTACCGGGTCTCCTCCCTCGGCTGGACCAAGCTGCTGTTCTTCCTCTGCATCCTCAGCGTCAACCTGGCGTTCCTGAACGTGCTGCCGATCCCGGTCCTCGACGGTGGCTACCTGTTCTTCCTCCTCGTCGAGAAGCTCAAGGGCTCGCCCGTCAGCGCCCGAACACTCGGCTACTCGCAGATGGTCGGCCTGGTGCTCATCGTCACCCTGATGGTGTACGTGACCTACAACGACCTCCTCCGCTGGATGGGGTCGTGACCCCATGGAGCCTCGCGACCTCGCCCGCCTCCTCCGGATCTCCCTGCTCCCCTCGGCACTGGCCGATGGCCTCGCCGGACTGATCATCGGCGGCCTTGGAGACGCGCCGGCCCTACGGCTGCTCCTGTGGCTCCCCGCGAGCGCCGCGCTCTACCACGGAGGAATGGCGCTCAACGATTGGGCGGACCGGCGCCACGACGCAGCCACGCGCCCGGACAGGCCCATCCCCAGCGGACGCGTGCCCGCATCCCTGGCCCTGCTCCTGGCAGCGGGCCTCCTCCTCCTGGGCGTGGCCTGCGCCGCCTCTGCCCACCCCGTGATGGGCTGGGGAGCCGTCGTCCTCGGCGGATGCGTGGCGGCCTACGACCTGATCGGGCGGGGCGGACTCATGGGGCCCCTCCTCCTCGGGGCCTGCCGGGCCCTGAACCTCGGGGTCCCGCTCGCCGTTGCGGCGCGCACGGGTGCCGGTGAGTCCCCCGGGATCCTCCTGGCGGCTCCCCTCCTCTACGGGGCCTGGGTCGCCCTCGTCTCCACCTTCGCGCGTGCGGAGGACGGCGAGGCCGAGCTCGTGCCGGCCACCCAGTCCCGGCTGCTCCTCGCATGCGGCTGCGCGCTCCCAGTCCCCGCCCTCGCTCTTGGCGTTGCTCTTGGCGAGCCGCTCGGAGGCGCGCTGGGGGCGCTGCTGGCGAGCTCGGCCGCGGCAGGTCTCCTCTCCACCTGGCGCACAACCACAGCCCCCGAGTGGACTCGCGCACGGGTCGAGAGAACGGTGGGGCTGATGCTCCGGCGGCTCCTCGTGCTGACGGCGTCGATGGCCCTGGTCACCAGCCCCCTCGGGCGTGCGGGCCTTCCCACGACCCTGCTGATCCTCGCGGGCTACCCCCTGGCCTCGCGGCTGCGTCGCATCGCGCCTCCGAGCTGACGGCTCAGGTTGGGTCGAGCTCGAGTTGCCGGCGCGCCCAGGTGAGGGCTCCGGCCTGGTCCGTCAGCGTGCCGCGCAGCTGCTCGTCCTCCAGCGCGCGCAGCAGGGACCCGAGCCCGGGGCCGGGTGGGCATCCCAGCGCGAGCAGGTCGCGTGCGGCGAGGAGCGGTGCCGGCTCGAGGTCGCGGCTGGACGCCCACTCCTCGAGCGCATCGAGGCGGACCTCATCGCCCCCCAGGGTCTTGACCCAGGCTCGCGCGAGGCGCAGGGCCGAGCCCCCCTCCCTGCCGCGGAGCAGGCGGGCGAGGCGCGCGGCATCCACATCCGCAGACGCTCCCGCAGGGAGGGAGCGGATCTCCTCCAGCCGGGCCCAGGAGGAAGACAGGTGGGAGGCCTCGGTCCTCGCAAGCGGAAGCCCGTCGAGGGTCCGAGCCAAGAGGTCCACTCGACCCTCCACCGCAGGCTCGAGGTCCAGCAAGGCCAGCAGGAGTTCGTCTGGGCGCACGCCCCGGATCAGCGTCGCTCGCTCGGCGGCGCCGAGCCGCGAGTGCCGCAGGTGCGGGAACGCCTCGGCCAGCAGATCGGCCCTGGCGAGGAGCTCGACCGCGACCTCCCGACGCTCCCCCCTGGCGACCTTCCCCAGCTCGTCGAGGACGCGCTCGGAGCTGATTCGTGCCAGCATGGCACGGCAGGATCGGGCCGCCTCCAACAGGCCCTCCGCAGGCCGAAGGTCCAGGCCAGCGAGGAACCGCGCCATCCGGAGCAGTCGCAGCCCGTCCTCTCGGAAGCGCTCCTCCGCGTCCCCGACCGCGCGCAGAACGCGCTGCTCGAGGTCGCCCCGGCCGCCAACCGGGTCCACCAGCTCTCCCGTGAGGGGGTCGAGGTAGAGGGCGTTGAGGGTGAAGTCGCGCCGCGACGCGTCCTCCTCCGGCGTGGCCACCAGGCTCAGCTCGGCCGGCCGTCGTCCATCGCGCGTGCCGGACTCGACGCGGAACGTGGCGACCTCGAGGTCCTGGCCGTGGCTGAGGACGCGCACGACCCCGAACGCTCGCCCCACGGCGACCGTCCGAGGGAAGAGTGCCTCCACGACCTCGGGCGGTGCGGGCCCTGCGACATCCAGGTCGTGGAGCTCCCGCCCCAGGAGCAGGTCCCGCACGCAGCCGCCCACCAGGTAGGCCTCGTGGCCGTTGCGCTGGAGCCGGTCGACCACCCGGAGGGCGGGCTCGCCGCCGATGCCGTCGAGCAGCTCGGGAGCCTCGAGCACGATGGCGTCGCCGGGGTCGGGGTCGGGGCGGGTGCTCGGGCGGCGTGTGGGGGGCATGGAGAGATCGGCCGGGCGGCCGTCGGGCCGACCACTCTAGCGGTCGGCTCCCGACGGGCAAGGACCCCGGGGCCCCTGCTGGCTTGCAGGCGGGCTCGGAGGGCGCTACCTTCTGCGGCCCTCAAGGGGTGTAGCTCGAATTGGTTAGAGCGACTGATTCCAAATCAGTAGGTT